>NZ_VPDK01000036.1:0-30631 GCF_013417725.1 Acinetobacter sp. YH12233 | reverse complement strand
AAAGAGTACTTTGATTATCATCTTAAAGAAACTGAATGGCGTTGGATGAGGGAACCTAATGAGTTAGCAACTGAGCTGTGGAACCTCATTAGGTAAAATTAAGTGTAAATCTGCTAGTCTAGAGCCTAAACTAAAAGAAGAACATAAAGTTAAGAAAGTAATAAAAATGGATATATCATGGTTTTATCCAGAGAATTTATTTCAATATATCCCAACCTATATCCTTACATCTTTAAATCTATCAAAAGAAAAGGCAAGCAATACTCATCTCAAAAATAACCAGTAAAATGAATTATCCTTTTTCAATTCATCTGTCCAAGATGCTCACTTTTAAGGTTTTAGACTATAAAAAAGCCCAATATAAAATTGGGCTAGGGCTTAAGGCTCGACTTCTAGCGGATCACCATCTTCAGGACGAAGATGACGTGTGCCATCATCCGCAGGATCTACACTTGATCCATCTTTGGTGATCGGATTGTACATTTCATCCTCTTTTTTATCGTCAGTGAACTCCTCATCTTCGAAATCCAGAGGCTCATTATCATCATCAAAATTTAGGGGTTTTTCATCATCTTTCATAGCGATCCATCATTTTTTACCAAGATAGGATCATGCTCGAATATTCCTCAGTGTCATTCAACAGCCATCCGGCATCATTTATGTAACTTGTATAGTTATTCTTTTATTTTTAATCCATTCCCTAATAATTTCGGCAACAAAAAAGGCTTAAACCCTTTAGATTTAAACCTTTTGAGACATCATGTGGCGACATGATAATGATATTTGGCGGTGAGAGAGGGATTCGAACCCTCGATACGCTATAAACGTATACACACTTTCCAGGCGTGCTCCTTCAGCCACTCGGACACCTCACCATGGCCGTGGATGATATAGAAAAAAAGCCAGTCTGCCAAGCTTGAAACAATTGATTTGCGGAAAAACTTTGAGCGCAATGCTATGATTCGCAAAAATGCTTGTTAAAAACGAAGACGATATATGCAAAGCACTGCACAAAAAGCAGCTCTCCCGGTAATTACGCTGGCTGCGCTTGGGGTTGTTTTTGGAGATATTGGAACCAGTCCATTGTATGCACTACGCCAATGTTTCCTAACGTCGCACCTTGCCATTAGTGAAGCTTCGGTGTTGGGCATTTTGTCCTTGATCTTCTGGTGCATCATGCTGACGGTGAGCTTCAAATACGTCACCATTATCATGCGTGCCGATAACAACGGTGAGGGCGGGATCATGTCCTTACTGGCTCTCAACTTGCGAACCACACGCATTTCTGATGACAAGAAAATTTACCTGATTGCGCTCGGCTTTATTGGGGCATCGCTGTTTTTTGGTGACGGGATCATTACCCCGGCGATTTCCGTATTATCTGCAATTGAAGGGCTGAGTATTGCCACACCTGTGTTTAATCAATGGTTAGAGCCTTTATCGATCGGGATTATTGCGGGACTCTTTCTGGTACAACGTCATGGTACCGGAACCATGGGCAAATTTTTTGGTCCGTTGACTTTACTGTGGTTCCTGTCAATTGGTGGTTTCGGTTTGTGGAGTATTATCCAGACCCCGACAGTACTGGCCATGGTGAATCCATACTGGGCCTATCATTTTGTGGTCGATCAGCCTTTTGTAGCCTTCTTGACCATGGGCGCCGTGATTCTGACCATGACTGGTGGTGAAGCCATTTATGCCGATATGGGGCATTTTGGTCGCCTGCCGATTCGTCTGGCCTGGTTTATTATTGTGTTGCCCTGTCTGTTACTAAATTATGCTGGGCAGGGCGCGTTGTTGCTGCGCCGTCCTGAAGCACTGGAAAATCCTTTCTATATGCTGCTTCCGGAATGGAGCCTATATCCAATGATTGGTTTGGCAACGGCAGCTGCTGTGATTGCCTCACAGGCGGTGATTACCGGGGTCTTCTCCATGGTGAATCAGGCCATTCAACTGCGTTATTTGCCACGCCTGAGCGTAAAACATACCTCAGCCGAAGAGCGTGGTCAGATTTATCTACCCTTCATTAACTGGATGCTGTTTATTTCCGTGGTGATTCTGATTTTACTCTTTGAAAATAGCGCCCGCTTAGCAAGTGCTTATGGGGTCGCAGTCACTATGACCATGCTCTGTGGCACCATTTTAATCAGCATTCTGGCTTATGGTTTCTGGCGCTGGCCAATCTGGAAAGTGGTGTTATTTGCCACGCCATTCCTGATACTGGATCTGGTTTTTGTAGCCTCAACGTCTTTAAAAATTGCCTCAGGTGGTTGGGTGCCGATCCTGCTCGGGGCGGCATTATTTACGATTCTGATGACCTGGAAAGATGGTCGTGCACTGGTCCTGAACCGTCTGGAAAAAGATGCGCTACCAATTGACCTGTTTATTAAGAGTATCTCAATTGGGGGAGGCACCAAGTTTGTGCCGGGTGAAGCGATTTTCCTGACCGGAACTCCGACCATTGTGCCGCATGCGATGTTGCACAATATCAAGCACAACAAGGTGCTACATGAGCGCAATATTCTGGTAACAGTCATTACCCGGGATATTCCTTTTGTAGGTGATGAAGAACGGATTAAACTGGAAAAACTCAGTGAGCATTTTTATCGAGTGACAATGTATTACGGGTTTAAGGATCAGCCAAATATCCCGGAAGCATTGCAGCATGCGTATGCAGAATGGGGCTTTGAATATGACCTGATGCAGATCAGTTTCTTTATCTCCCGGGAACGGATTATGCATACGGTGGGAGAGGGAATGGCACCTTGGCGAGAAAAACTGTTTGTTTCCATGCAGCGTAATACCAGTCCGGTCAGCGACTTCTACCAGATTCCGACCAACCGGGTAGTTGAACTGGGTAGCCAGATCGAGATGTAAAAATAAAAAAACCAGAGCTAGGCTCTGGTTTTTTTAGGGAAGAGAATTTAGAAAGCTTTATAACAAATTATTGTTCTGTTGCTTCTGTCTCAACCGGCATTTCAGGGGCGGCGTTTAAAGGTGCATCTACTGAAGGATCAGCTTCAGCTTCTACCGCAATTTCAGTTTGCCCAGTCATCGCAGCTGCTTCAGGTGCAGCAGCTTGCTGTTCTTCAAGAGCTGGTTGCTCTACAGCTTCACCCATAGTCATTTCCTGTTCTGTAGCAGGCGCTGCTGGTTCAGACTCAAGATTGGCTGGAGCTGGATTGGTATCCGGCATTTCTGGTTGTGCAACAGGTGCATCAGGCATGCCTGGTGTTGGCATTGGCTGATTTGGCATTGATTGTTGTGGCTGCTGGCCTGGCTGAGCGGGTGCAGACATTGGCTGGTTTACCAGACGGATCTGTCCAGAATTCACCAGGCTTTCCAGTGAGGCTTGCTGACCATTTACAGTGGTACTAATTTTAGCTTTAGATAAGCTTTCAAGTGTTTCACCCGCTTGTACAGGAGGCTCAGCGAATGCGCCGGCACTGATCACACTTGTAAATATTCCGAGACCTAATAACTTAGATAGTTTGGAATTCATAAATTAACTCCATTGCTAATAATTGTACGTAATTTGAGTAGTCAAATAGCTTTGCACACTCAAGACGAGGTCACAATCAAAGCTACTTAAAGGTTAAAAAACCGCGCTGAAAGCTCACTAAAAAAACGACACTTTGTTACAAGATTTAAGAATATAGGGGTGGATTGTGTAATTATTAGGCAAATAAAGAGGGTAAGATATACTTCATATACATGGCTTGTTAAGCTCGCAAAACCCCCGATTTTGATCTTAAAAGCACGTGTAGCATGGCAAAGAAGCAGCGTAAGTCGAAGAATTCAGTTTTTCAGTTTTTTAATGAAAATAGCGTGAAAGTGATCCTGGCAATGGTCGCTTCCGGGAGTTTCGCGATTGCGTTTGGCCAGGAAAAAATCAGTCAGTGGATTTCTCTGCCGTCTACATCGAATTCGAGCTGTCTGGAACAATTTTACCGGGACATCCCGCCTTACTTAATGAAAGACAGCCTGAAAAAAGACAGTTATTCACTGTGTTTTAATGGCTTTAATGTGGGTTATTCTGGGGTATCCAAAACGCCACTTTGGGTGGCGGAGGCCTTAACACCGAAGCGTCTGAGCCAGAAAATTCCACGTGAAGACAACTTCCATGAAGAAACACGACTAAATGCTGCTCATCGTGCGACTTTGGCTGACTACCGGGGTTCAGGCTATGACCGTGGCCATATGGCGCCAAATGCAGATATGCCAAATAAAGCTGCACAGTCTGACAGTTTCTCGCTGGCCAATATGGTCCCGCAGGCACCAAAGAACAATCAGCAGGTTTGGCGTGAGCTGGAAGAAGCAACACGTGCCATTGTGACCAAGCAGAAGCAGGACGTATATGTAGTGACCGGGCCGGTCTTTGCTGCCAAAAAGCTGAAAACTATTGGCAAGGGTGTAATTGTACCAACTGCCGTGTATAAAGCGATCTACATGCCGAAAACTGGTGCCATTGGTGCCTACTATGCACCTAATGATAATTCGCTCAAGGTTCGCATTGTCAGTGTCTGCTATCTGGAAGAGCAGCTCGGCATTAACCTGTTTCCTCAGTTAACTGAAGAACAGAAACGCAATACCTATCATCTGCCGTTGACTGCAAATGCTGTGAAGGCCAACCAGAAAATTGCCTATTCGAATTGGGATGCAGAAAGCCAGTGTGCTGAAGATGTGCCGAAAGAAGATCTAGAAAAACTGCAGCGTGAGTTCAAACCGTTAGCCTCAAGTTCAGCCAGTACAAGCAATACCAGCTCATCAGTCAATAAGAACGGGATCGATCATGATACCCAGGACACGATTGTTAAACAGCTGATTGAGGCCTTGTTGCAATACATCCTACAGCTGCTGAAATAGTGAAAAGGAGCTTGCTGTAAAAAGCAGGCTTCAGGTAGCATGCTGAAGACAGGTGAGTAAAAATAATAAAACAGAGTAGAAATTAATGTTTAAAGCATTTGAAAATGGAACCGAATCGCATGCGATTCATGATCTGACAGTTGAGAATGATCTGGACCGTGTCAGTCTGTATGGCAATCTGCAAATTACTAAAGACCAGGCTGGTCTCAAGGCAGCCAAAGTCTTGCAGGCACTGTTAAATGATATTGTGCAGCAACTCGAAGAAACACCGGATCTGCCAGAAAAAATTGAACGCAATGATGCAGATGAAATTGAAAATCCATTTTTATAGAAATTTCTTAATCACTATTCTGGCTAGAAAAAAGCTCCTTTGATGAGGAGCTTTTTTATTTTATTCAAACTTTTAAATCTGATATGGGACATTAATCTTTGCGGTAGCAGGATAGTCCAGAAATTTTTCCTGCACCTGGGTTTTTAGATATTCTGAGCGCCATTGTTGTGGTGTTTGAGCCGTCCACTGCTTGAAGGCACGCTGAAATGCGCTCTGCTCAGAATAGCCAAGCAGCATGCTGATTTCCTGCAGACTCAGATGAGGGTCTTTCAGATATTGCATGGCCATCATGCAGCGGATTTCCTGCATACGCTGCTGATAGGTCTGGCCCTGTTTTTGCAGGTAACGTTGTAGCTGACGTACAGAAAAATTCATCTGTTTGGCGATATGTTCAATCTGGAACATATTTTTCTGCAGACCCACCAGAATCGCCTGTTGCAAGCGCTGATCAATCTGGGTGGAGTTCGGAAGTTTTTCCAGCACCGCTTCTGCCTGTTGCATCAGTAATTTCTGTAAGGTCTGATCACCTTTCTTTAAAGGCGTAGACATTTCACTCACAGGAATCAATACCTGATTTTTGGCCTGTCCAAAACGGACCTTGCAGCGGAAATACTGTTCATAGACCGCAATATTTTTATTGACCGGATGCTGAAAATGGACTTCATGCAGATGCAGTTGATGCTGGTCAAGAATGCTTGAGCGAATAAATTCAGTCATGAGCGCGATAGCAATCTCATCTGTGAGTTGCGTACTCACTTTAAACGGAATCTCGCTCCAGGAAATGGACAGGTAATCTCGATCCAGACTGACCTGTAAAGGACTGCCATCATAGATCAGGCGATGATAGTCATGATAACGCATAAAGGCTTCGCCCAGCGTTTCACTGGATAATGCCAGATAGCCAATAATACCCAGATGTTTGGCCTGCACCAGTTGCGCGATTTCCAGGCCGAGTGCCGGCCGCTGCAACTCCTGGTCCAGCTGGCTGAGCAGATCGCGCCAGAGAATATAATCAAAACGCTCCAGGTTCTGGATCGCAAATAATTTCTTGGGGATGTCCAGTTGTTTGAGCTGGTAATAGTCCAAAAGCAAATGTCCTAAACCACCATATACCGAACCGACATAATCTTGGGGAACGTGCATTTTTTAATTCTTTTGTTCTGTCGTTTTTTGTCAATGATATTGAAATTATCGGTCAATATCTAGCCCTTTGTTTGACCTATAGTGTAAACAAACAGGGAGGAAAAGATCATGTGGAAAGGCTTTCTAGCAGGACTGGTCGTAGCCAATGGCTTTGAATGGTTTGCGCATAAATATGTACTGCATGGTACGCATCGGGCAGGGCAGACACGTTATAGCCCAGTGCCGGACAGCATGCGTTCACATTGGGAACATCATCGTGAAGTTCGCAAGACCAGATTTTCTGATTATGCCTATGTGGAAGGTTTGAAAAACTGGCGAATCCGCAATGAAATCGGTTCACTGGCCGTCGCAGCAAGCGTATTCGGGCTGGCTTTTTATCCCTTGTCCAAGGGCATGTTTCTGGCCACGCTATATAGTGCAGGCAATTATTTTTATATGCATCGGCGGGCACATCTGGAGCCAGAATGGGCCAGAAAAAAAATTCCCTGGCATTATGATCACCATATGAATAGTAACCAAGACGCCAACTGGTGTGTAACCAAGCCCTGGTTTGATTATTTGATGGGAACCCGGGTGATTTCCTCAGCAGATTTACAGGAGAAAAATCCCCTTGGTATTGTCTTGCCGGAACAGATCTCTATGCGCTTAACCCACTTAACCCAGCGTTATTTCCCGGCTAAATGGGCTAAAGATCGTGATTAAATAACTTAAAATTCGAGTAATCTGCCACATAAAATATTAACCATTTCTCACTTTGGTTAACCCTGTCGTGATTTGTCAATAAATTCTGCATATATTGTCAATATTGCGCTCAGGATTTCACCTATATTTGCGTCTGTTGATGATTGAAAGTCTTATCAACCTGCATACAGATTGAGTTATATTGTAAATGTCAAAGATACCAAGTGCTGTAGTTCTTCTTGGTTTTTATAGGGAGTCGCAAGACTCCTTTTTTTTGTCCAGAATTTAAATGATTTCTAAGAATAATGCATAAAAAAAGAGCGTGATATTCACGCTCTTTTTCATTTGAAGGCTGTCGTTTAAAGACGCATTTCAATACCTTGAGCAGCTAGATAAGCCTTGGCCTCAGGAATGGTATGCTGGCCAAAGTGGAAAATAGAGGCGGCAAGTACTGCATCGGCACCACCATGGATAATCCCGTCAGCCAGATGCTGCAAGTTGCCTACGCCACCAGAGGCAATCGTTGGTACAGTGACGCGGTCATTGATAGCACGCATGAGTGGAATGTCATAACCTGCTTTGGTGCCATCGGCATCCATAGAGGTAATTAACAGTTCGCCTGCGCCGTAGCTGGCCATTTTTTCTGCCCATTCCAGGGCATCAATGCCGGTCGGTTTGCGTCCGCCGTGGGTAAAGATTTCCCATTTATTCTCGCCAGTTTTTTTGGCATCAATCGCTACCACGATACATTGCGCGCCAAAACGCTGTGAGGCTTCCTGTACAAACTCAGGGTTGAAGACGGCTGCCGAGTTGATGCTGACTTTATCCGCACCTGCATTTAATAGTAGACGAATATCTTCGACTTTACGCACGCCACCGCCTACGGTAAGCGGTACGAATACAGATTCAGCCATACGCTCAACGGTACGGTAAGTGGTGTCGCGTCCATGATGTGTAGCGGTAATATCAAGGAAAGTAATTTCATCGGCACCTTGTTCATTATAACGGCGTGCCACTTCTACCGGGTCACCCGCATCACGAATATCAAGGAACTGAACACCCTTGACTACGCGACCGTTGTCGACGTCCAGACAAGGAATAATACGTTTAGCTAGCATAAATTTTTCCAATTATTACAGCCGATTATGAAACTCACCCACGCAAGCGCTACACCTTGGTAGATGGAAACGGTATTCTAGCAAAAATATGTAAGTTTTTTCGCAGGTTTTCTATGTCGGTTTATACCACTTTGACTTTAAAGGAAGTTCAGGATTTCGCAGCACCTTATGGACTTAAGGTGATTGATCTGATTCCCATTCAAGGAGGTATCCAGAATACGAACTATTTTCTGGTCTGCGAAAACCAGCAATATGTGCTGACCGTTTTTGAAGATATGGATGAACAGGCCGCTGGAGAACTGGTGCCGGTCTTGCAGCATCTGGGTCAGGCAGGTCTGGCCGTACCGGTGCCTTTATCCCACTCAGGCAAAGCCATTCATACGCTAAAAAATAAGCCGGCACAAATTGCACCACGCATGATGGGCGAGCATCCGATGCCATCTACCGTTGCGCAGGCGGAAGCGATTGCCATTGCTCAGGCCAAAATGCATGTCGCACTGAAAGATTTTAAACTTGAGCGCGCCTTTGTCCGTGACCATGCCTACTGGTATAACGTAGCACAGGAAATTAAACCGAGTCTGAACGCAGCAGATAAAGTCTTACTGGGTAAACTTCTGGGCCTGTATGAAGCTTTAACCGCAGTATATCCGGATCGTCCACGTGGCTTTATCCATTCGGATCTGTTCCGTGACAATACCCTGTTTGAGGGTGACCAACTGAAAGGTATTCTGGACTTTTACGAGCTGAATAAAGATGAATTCCTGTTTGATATTGCAATTACTTTAAATGACTTCTGTACCAATTATCCGGAAGTTACTTTAAATGAAGAAAAGGCCAATGCCTTTTTAAAAGCCTATGAAACTGTGCGTCCATTGACTGAGGATGAAAAATCATGTCTGGAGCTTTACCTGGCAATGGCTGCGGGTCGTTTCTGGATGATGCGTTTACAAGTGGCACAGAAAAATGCGGCTGAAGGCCGCACCGGTGAAGATATTCTGCAAAAAAATCCGGAAGAGATGCGTAACATGCTGATTGAACGTTTAAAATTCGTAACAGTTTAAATTTAAAATAAACAGGAACAGGCAAAATGCGCGATCAGGGACGTTTAGTAGAATGGTTTGATGACAAAGGCTATGGCTTTATTCAGCCGAATGATCCAACCAAAGATCGCGTGTTTTTGCATATCAAGGATTTTGCCCGTCCCGGTCCACGGCCAATTGTTGGTTGTGCGCTAGATTATCTGGTGATTCTGGACGAGCAGGGCCGTTATCGTGCCCAGCAGGTTATGTACCTGAAAGCATCACAAACCAAAACGGCAAAAGTAAAAACTAAAATATCAGGCCGAAATCAGCAAGAAAAACTGCAACCGATGCAGGTTGCTTCTGTGGCCTATATTTTGGTACTGGCGGGACTCAGTTTAGCTGGCTTGTTGAGTGGAATGGTCCTGTTACTGGTGAGCCTGATGAATGTCCTCAGTTACTGGCTGTATGCCCAGGATAAGGAAGCGGCACAATTGGGCAATCGCCGTATTCCAGAAAATACCCTGCATCTGGTGGCATTTCTAGGAGGGTGGCCGGCAGCCTGGCTGGCACAGCAAAAATTACGTCATAAAACACAAAAACAACCCTTCCGGCAAATTTATTTTTGTACTATAGCTTTTAACATCATTTTGATTATATGGCTGATTTCTCCCTTTAACAGCCTGAATATCTAGAAACAACCACAGGAGCGTAGATGAACTATTCAATTGATAAAGACTCAAATCGCACGCTAACCCTGATTCTTTATATCTTATATATCGTGGCCATTTTTAGTGGTGGCTTGCTGGCAGTGATTGCACTGATTATTAACTATGTGAAGCGCTCGGATGTACGAGGCTCGATTTTTGAAAGCCACTTTACCTGGCAAATCCGCAGTTTCTGGTGGTATCTATTCTGGAATATTGTAGCCTTTGTGCCGTTCCTATTCCTGTTCTTTACCCATGAAGATCCGGACCTGTTTGCAGGGGTTGCTTTTGGTGCATCCACTTTCTGTCTGGTTGTGGTCTTTGTTTCCTGGATCTGGATTGTCTATCGCGCGATTCGCGGCATTATGCGTCTGAATGACAATCGACCGATGTATACCAAATAAGATTAGCTATATTTATTTCTCTAGATAAAAAACTCCCCCTTTTCTAAGAGGGGGAGTTCATAAGCTTAGGAAAGATCTTCCTTCAACTCTTCTATTTTTTCTTTTCTAAAAAACTTTGGCTTCCATTCGCTGGCAATCACCCCAAGTACCACCATCAATCCGCCTAGAAGTGCCAGCGCAGGCAAATGTTCTCCCGCCATACGTCCAAATAAACTTGCCCAGATCGGTTCACCGGCATAAATAATTGCAGCTTGGGAAGGATCTACCATTTCCTGTGCCCAGTTCATCACCAGCTGAATACAGGCACTGGCGATACCGAGACCGACCAAAATACCTGCCAGATGCCAGTGGAAGCCAGGTAACTGAGATTCACCCAGTATCGGTGCCATCAGAAAACAAAATAGCGAGGCAAAAATGAGTTGTAGCACGGTGACACGCCGGGTATTCACCTTCGGAGCAAAATGACTGATAAAAATAATCTCAAGCGCAATGGCAATCGAGCCGAGCAAAGTCAGCGCCTGACCAAAATTCAGCTGGATGGCACCAAAGCCATTACCGGTTAAAAACACCAGACCGAGAAAGGCAAACAGGGCACCGACCCAGGTCATGAAATATGGTTTTTTACGGAACAGTAGCCACAGCAGTAGAGGCACTAAGGGAACATACAGCGCAGTCAGAAAGGCCGATTCACTGCTACTAATCGTTTGCAAGCCCACCGTTTGGGTTCCATAACCGATTGCAATTACAGCCCCGATGATGGCACCCGCTGCCACTTCTTTAAGTGTCATGCCTTTCAAGTGCTTCAGCGACAGCAGAGTTACGGCAATTGCCGCTGCTGCAAAACGTAATCCGACAAAGATCACCGGACTACTAAAATTCAGACCATATTGTACGGTGATAAAACTGCCGCCCCAGATAATCGTAATCAGGATCAGAGCAAGTTGAGGAACTTTCGTCCTCCAGGTAGAGGATGTTTGGGAAACAGATGTCGACATGGGAGAGAGGATCAAAAAAATTGAACAATAAAAAAAGAGGTTCACAGACCTCTTTTTCAGCAGACGCTATTATAGCGCTTCTTGTTCATCCAGCAATAATTGTGCTTCACGTAGATTTAAAGTGCCTTCATAGATCGCACGACCGGTAATCGCACCTAAAATGCCAGGCTGATCTTTCAGGTTACGCACGTCATCCATATTGGTTACACCACCTGAAGCAATTACAGGCAGACCTGAATATTGTGCCAGATGTACAGTTTGCTCAATGTTGACACCCTGCATCATGCCATCACGGGCAATATCAGTATAAACAATACTAGACACGCCAGCATCCGCAAAACGTTTTGCCAGATCAGTCGCTTTTACATCAGTCACATTCGCCCAGCCATCGGTTGCTACCATGCCGTTCATGGCATCGATACCCACAATAATATGGCCTGCAAATTTTTTGCATGCTTCTTCCACAAATTCAGGATTTTGCACTGCTTTTGTACCAATAATCACAAAAGATACACCTGCTTCCAGATAATGCTCGATAGTTTCCAGTGAGCGGATTCCGCCACCAATCTGGATAGGCAATTCTGGCTGTGATTTGGCAATGGCTTCTACCACTGGCTTATGAATCGGTGTACCTGCGAAAGCACCATTTAAATCTACTAAATGCAAGCGGCGAGCGCCTTCATTTACCCAATGCTGTGCTGTTGCCACCGGATCGTCAGAAAATACGGTATCGTCTTCCATACGACCTTGTTTTAAACGGACACATTTGCCATCTTTCAGGTCAATTGCAGGGATGATCAGCATGCTTTCGCTCCTTGCTTAATCTTTAGAATGAATTTCAGTGAGTTCATCTTAGCAAATAAAGTCGAAATTTCTAACTCTTAAACGGTATGAAAAAAGAAAACCTGTCTGAAGATATGCTGGAGTGACAGGATTTTATTCTTCAATTTTTTTATTCTTTGCAATACTCCTGATGGAGTCTGATATCAAAATGATATTTCGCTAGAAAACTGATCTTCTGTTTGTTCAAATTTTTGAATGCGGGCGAATTTTCAATTTTAGTGAAGTATTGGGAACTTCCTTGGGTCCCAAGCCACGGTGCAGCAATTCTTCAAAGACCAGTAAAGGTGCATAGGCATCTGCAGCCGCATATTCAATTTGTGCCTGACTGAGATGTTTTTTCGCCCAGTTCGATGTCGTAACCCGTTTTGATTTAGGAAAATTCACCTGAAATAGCAAAGCCATCGCATTTTTTAATCCAAGAGGATTTTTAATGCCGAACGCACCAAAGCACTTTGACAGTTCAATCACACTGTTCAGCTCAATGCCTCTTTTACGGAAAAGATGCGCATCATTTTTCAGGCCAAAACCAACTTTAATCTGGTCTCGATTGGCAAAAATCGGTTTCAGAAAATCCCAAATGGCAGCATTCATCTGAAACAGGTAGGCCTTTTCCAGAGTGGCCAGCTGAATCAGATGCGGACCAGTAGAAACTTCACCGACCTTGAATGTGGGTTTAGATTCAGTGTCCAGACCAAAGACCGCGATCTGCTCAAGTTCTTCGCGTAGAGCTTCACATTGCTGAATGCTGTTAATCACCACAATATTTTCAGGCGCGATATTTTGAAAAGGTGGAAAATTTGCTATTGCCTCTTTACTCGGCAGAATATCGTTAAGCTGGGTATCCATGATTAAAGCATCTTCCATTGATGAATATTCGGGTTGAATAGAGCATACCTTAGAGAAGGAAGCTTGGATGTGAATTATTTTTCAAAAATAAAATTTTAAGCTGTAGCCCATAAAAAAGCCCGCATGATGCGAGCTTTTTGAATGTATTGGATTAGATATTCCAATCCACAAAGTTTTTTAGCAATTGAAGGCCTGCAGTATGGCTCTTTTCAGGATGGAACTGAGTCGCAAACAGGTTGTCTTTATGCAGAGCAGTACAGAAATCAATACCATAGTTACAGGTCGCTGCCACGATACTTGGATCTTGTGGTTCCACATAGTAACTGTGCACGAAATAGAAACGTGCATCCTGAGCAATGTCTTTCCACATTGGATGGCTTGGATCGGCCTGATGTACTTGGTTCCAGCCCATATGCGGCACTTTTAAACCTGCCATTTCCGGGAAGTGTTTCACTTCACCTGCAAAAATGCCCAGTGCATCCGCACCGCCATTTTCTTCAGAGCGTTGCATCAGGGCCTGCATACCGACACAGATCGCCAATACCGGTTTGTTAAACACGGCATTACGTACCACTTCATCAATTCCGGCTTCATGCATGCCTTGCATGCAGTCACGCATTGCACCCACACCCGGAAAAACGATTTTGTCGGCTTGGGCAATCAGTTTTGGATCATTAGTCACATCTACCGTTGCACCGACGTGTTCAAGTGCTTTGGCTGCTGAGTGTAGGTTTCCCATGCCATAGTCAAGAAGGGCAATACGGGTCATTACAAGGTACCTTTGGTTGAAGCAACAGTATTCGCAGCACGTGGATCAACTTCACATGCCATACGCAGTGCACGGGCAAATGCCTTAAATACACTTTCGATCTGGTGGTGACTGTTTTTACCTTTCAGGTTGTCAATGTGTACAGTCATCAGCGAGTGGTTGACAAAGCCCTGGAAAAACTCAGAAAACAGGTCTACATCAAAACGGCCAATCATGGCACGGGTAAATGGAATGTCCATAAACAGACCCGGACGGCCAGACAGATCCACCACGACACGGCTTAAAGATTCATCAAGCGGCGCATAGAAGTGTCCATAACGACGTAGGCCCTTTTTATCACCCAAAGCCTGAGCGAAGGCTTGACCTAAGGTAATACCACAGTCTTCTACGGTATGATGGTCATCAATTTCCAGATCTCCATCACAATGAATATCAATATCAAACAGACCATGTCGCTTGATTTGATCAATCATATGATCTAAAAATGGAATACCAGTGTTTAAAGTGCCTTGACCAGTACCATCGAGGTTCAAACGAACTCGAATTTTGGTTTCGTTGGTATTTCTTACCACTTCACTGATACGATCTGTCATAGACACGTTCCTCAAATACGTCAAAATGATTGATGTAGAAAATATTTTCGCCGTGACGACGTCACCGCATATTAGATTGCTCAGGAGGGTTTATCAATGCCTATTACCGTACATGCTTATACTTCTCTAGAAAACGACGAAGTGCGCAGCCAGCTTGAGCGACTGTATGACACTAGCCCTGAATTTAGTGATGGGGCAGATGCCATTGAACATCTAGAGCAAAACCTTGCACAGTATACCTTACTTTATACCGCAGAATTTAACACCAAAATCATCGGTGCCATCTGGTGCACAGGACAAGGCGAAAGCCGGACCCTGGAAAATATTGTGGTGCATCCGGCCAACCGTGGACGCGGGGTTGCAGAAAGGCTGGTGAGTGAGGCATGCCGCATGGAAGAGGAAAAAGGAGTAAAAGCATTCGTACCGGGATGCGGGGCCATTCACCGATGTCTGGCAAATCTTGAAAAAATTTAAATATAGATAAATTTCAAGCAGCCTTCGGGCTGCTTTTTTTGTAAATACCGGATTCAATTTATTTTATTAGTCAGGTATTTGCTGAAAATATGAAAATATTGCTGTATAAACATGCAAATCGATGGAAAAGTAAACATTTGATGATTTTTATACGTTATGTACTTGACGATTAAGAGCTGAAACTGTTTAATACGCGACATCGGCGTGATAGCTCAGTTGGTAGAGCAACGGATTGAAAATCCGTGTGTCCCCAGTTCGATCCTGGGTCTCGCCACCATATTCAAAACGATTTTAAAGTTTTCAATCCCTGATCCCATCAGGGATTTTTTTTAGGCCAAAATTCAGACACTCAATCTTTTTTTTCATAATTTCGATTGACTAATGTGTCCAGATACGGCTTAATACACCGCATCGGCGTGATAGCTCAGTTGGTAGAGCAACGGATTGAAAATCCGTGTGTCCCCAGTTCGATCCTGGGTCTCGCCACCATATTCGAAAAAACCTCAAACAATGTTTGAGGTTTTTTTTCGCCTGTGATTTTTGATTCAGCCTAAGAATTAACTTGTTTTGCCATTCATCTGAGCAGGAATGAGTTCTCAAAATAATCAAGGTAATCTAATAGATAATTAAATACAGACTTTAGCAACCGATAAAGGCACTCAGGTTGTGAAATTTGAAGTAGGGGGAAAGCCCATGAATAGTCTAAAAACATCTTTATTTGGGATTCTGTTAGGTACATTGAGCATAGCAGTACATGCAGAAGAACAGAAACCGGTACTTACCTTACCGACGATGACCATTATGGCTGAACCTGAAATGAGTAATGAGACTGGCTATGTCCCGTTTATTGAGAATGAAGCCAATCGTCTTGCCTTGCAGCATCAGGTAATCCGGGGAACTAAGGATGCAGAAAATTTTATGGTCAATCCAAATGTGCTGGCAAACCTCGATATTAAGCCGACCCAAGCTCCAGATTTGAGTTTACTGTCACCTGCACTGCAACAGTATGTGATGACCATTGCCCAGGGCTTACAATCTGGTGATCCAACCCAGGGGCTATATACACTGCTGGAGAATGTCGGGATCGATCGTAGCAGCAGCTTGCAACCAGGACGCGGTCTTCAACTACAGATTAATCTGGACAAGGTGAATCTGGGCTTATTAGAAAACTACAACAATCCATCTCCTGTAGCGCAATTTCCAAGATCTCCTTAAAGGATGAGCCAGTAATGCAAATCAATCCCCATATTGGGGATTTTTGCTTTTTTAAATCTAACTTCTGAATAATTCATATTTTTTAGGAGCTTTGCTCCTGATTTGCTGGTTGGCTTTATGAGGGTGTAATGGATTCGATTGACCGTTTATCAAACTTAACAATAAGAAGCTGTATTACTTGTAAGATTTAATCTGACGCTTTCCCTTTTCCAACCGAGGGGTAATAAGATGAATCTCCTAAAATCCATTCAAAGCTTGGGCCTGATGCTGACCTGTACTGCTTTTACTCTCCCTGTACTGAGTCATGCAGCTCCTGCTCATTCTGAAGCAACGGTACTTCCCACCTTAACTGTCATGGCAGAGCCTGAAATGCGTGCTGTGACGGAAATAACGCCTTATCAGGAAGGTGCCAGCCAGCGTAAGGCTTTGCAGATGCGCCTGATGAAAATTGAACGCGATATCCAGGCTTATAGTGTCGATGGTGATGTCGTTGCAAATATTGACATGGGGGCAGCAGCGCCTAATCCAGATCTGGACAGTCTGCCTACTGTGTTCCGGGAATATGTACTGGCAGTAGCGCAAGGCTTGCAGTCCTCAGATCCAAGAAATGGAATCTATGTAATTCTGCAACCTTTCGGTATTGACCGGAATGCAACCAATGTCCAGATCGTCCGGGAACAGTTTGATCCGAATCGGCTTGAGCTCAGGCTGCCTTTTGGTTCGCGCTAGCACACAATCCGATGGGCCAGGCTGATCAGATCAGTCAGTTCTGCCATAGCTAGGTCACGTCATGAAGAAAGGAAGTCTGAAAACTTATTTCCTTTCTTCAGACTTTTTACTGGGTTCATTTTTTCAGTATTGAGGAAGCACGTTCACAAATGTGAAAAGCTCTATGTCTTGAATTATGCTGGAAAAATAAGCATAGTGTAAAAAATCAACAAGATCTGGATGACAGACCTGGAGCGTGTAGATGCCCCGTGTTTTTATGATTATCGCTGGAGTGGTACTGGCAATTTTGATCTGGTTATTTTATCAAAATTCTGTAGAGCAGAAACAGCAGGCCGATTTGCAAGAATATGAAACGGTACTGGAAGAAAAAACTGGATCTATTTTGCAACAGGCACAGGATTGGTCTAAACCGATTCAGATTGATCTGGAAGATGATCGTCTGGATGGGGATTATGCCGTGATGGCCCAATTTATTCTGGGTCAGATGCGTGATCGTGCCGAGGCTCGCAATCAGTATTTACGTGACCTCAAAGCAGCGGACTGGGATCGTTTTCTGGACATTGACCGTTTAGCCAAAGATCAAGCCCAAGACTATAAAGAAACCGAAGCCATGCTGAAGCGTGTGCATGAAATTGTCGATGGTTATGAACAGACAATTCAACAGCGGGCAACCCAGCAGTTAGAGCAGGTGAAACAGCTGGACATTAAAAACCGCTATCGTCAGCAGCTGGCAGATAATCTGAAAGCCAATCAGCAGCAGGATAATGCCCATGCAATTTTTGAAATTGAAAAACAGAGTCTGGCCAAAGCAGACCAGCTATTTCTGGTGCTGAAAAACAATAAATGGGAAAAGAAAAACCAGACCTTTATGTTCTATGAAGATGCACCCTTAAAGCAATTCAATAAGCTGTATCAGGAAATAGTGCAGCTCAATCAGCAAATGACTCAAGTGGATCAGCAGGCACTTAAAGAGGCAGAGAACAAACTCTAAGTATAAGGATCTTATGATTTCTTATCTCTAAATGACATGATGTTTTTCTGTCAGAATTAGTCTTGTTGCATTGCTTACATCAAAGATGTGCCAGTTCTCATTGGTAATAGAACCCGCTATGCTTAAGAAAAATGAATATCCAGAAGCATGCTTGCAGACGGAAAGCGAGAATAGGGAGCACAATCTTTTATGCAACAATTGAAATGTTATAAAGAATTTCCGGTCTGGATGCAGCAAGCTATCCCACAAGGGTTCAAGCAGCCACACAATACCAAAGCAGGCACTTGGGCAAAGCTGACTGTGCTCAAAGGTGAGCTGCATTTTGCCATGCTGGATCCGTCAGGTCATATACAGTCTGAACATGTATTTACGCCAGAGCAGCAACCACCGTTCATTGAGCCACAGGCATGGCATAAGATTATTTCTGCCAGTGAAGATGCAGAATGTCAGCTGCGTTTTTACTGCAAACCTGAGGATTACTTTAACAAGAAATATCAGCTAAGCCCGACCCATTCGGAAATTCTGGCAGCTATGCCGTATTTAAAGGGTGGTCGTGCGCTGGATGTCGGTTGTGGTTCAGGCCGCAATTCGTTGTATTTGAGTCAGAACAGTTTTGAAGTCGACGCCTGGGATGTGAATGAAAATAGTCTACAGACCTTAAGACAGATCATTCAGAATGAAGAAATCGGGAATATTCAGGTTCAGCAACGGGATTTAAATCTTGACCCCAGTATTCAGGGTCAATATGACTTCATTTGCTGTACAGTGGTGATGATGTTCCTGCAGGCCGATACCATTCCACCACTTATTGCACAGATGCAGCAGGCGACAGTGCCGGGCGGTTATAACCTGATTGTCTGTGCGATGGATACCGATGATATTCCGGTACAGCCAGACTTTCCGTTTAGTTTTAAGCCGGGACAGCTTAGTGCCTATTATGAAGGCTGGAATCTGGTGAAATATAATGAAAATGTCGGTGAATTACACCGAGTAGATGAGCAGGGCAACCGGATCAAGCAGCATTTTGCGACCATGCTAGCCCGAAAGGTCTAATAAGAGATTTATAGGTCTTTATATTTTTGACTTTAAATCTGAAAGAGCCAAAAAACAAAAAAAAGATGTCACTCGGACATCTTTTTTTATGGATTTAAAATATCTTAAGCAGATTTTTTAAACCAAGAGAACCAGCCTTTTTTCTCGGCTTTTACAGCTGCTTCGGCAGGTGCTGCTTTTACTTCTTCAGCTTTTGCTACAGTTGCTTCTTTTACTTCAGCAGTTTTTACAGCTGCATCAGTTTTCACGGCTTCTACTTTAGAATCCGCTACTTTTTTCATATCTGCAGGTGCAGCTTTTGCAGCTTCTACTTTTTGAGCCGCTTCAGTTTTTGCTGCTTCTTTAGTTTGAGCAGCTTGTTGTTGAGTTGCTTCTACTTTAGCGACAGCCGCTTGTTTCTCAGCAGTAGCTTTGGCAGCAGAGTCTTGTGCTTTAACAGTCGCAGTCGCTACTTTTGCTTGTGCAGGCGCAGTTGCTTGTTGAGCAGTTTGAGCGGCAACAGTTTTTGCTTGTTCTTTCATTGCAGCAACAGGAGAAACTGTTGCAGAAGCCATAGTAGAAGCTGAAGTTGCAACGATTGCAGTTGCTAGAAGTGTTTTAAGCATTTTCATGCATAACCCCATAAATAAAGGAGAGAAATGTGGGGTTATGATACGCCTGTCAAATATAAGTGGCTGATGGATAAGTTTTTATTGGTTGAATATTCAACTAAATTTACAAAGGGATAACATTCTTTTAAATAAAAAACCCTGTTATTAAACAGGGTTTTTTATTTATTTCTATTTTAAAGACCCAAAGGTTTTAGCATATTTGGTGTCGTTACGCTAACTGGGCCGGTCTGATAAAGTTTTCCATCGAATTTTTGATGCTTAGACCATAAAATTTGTTTCTTATCCAAATCAACATAAGAAAGTACATAGTATTGGCCTTCTGTAGGTACTGGATCATCTGCTACAACTACACCCATTGTTAAAACTGCGAAAGCAGCTGTGCCGGCAATATTACCAATCCGTTTTCCTAAAGAAGGCTGTTGTCCTAAGACCTGGATGACCAGAACCTTAGATGTGCCTAACACAGGCTTGAGATGGTCAGTTAGGCGATCTGTAATATCAATATCTACAGGTTGATAGTTATTGCTTAACGCATAACGCCCATGGCTGGCTTTAAAACTCTTTTGAAGCAGCAGTTGGATACTTGCACCATCCAGATCAGTAATTGCAGGTTGGTTGGCTGCCAAAACAGGATAAGTGCCTAAATATTCAGGTTGCGACTCTAAAGTATTACGTTTTTTATAAGTCTGAATGGTACGCTTTTCAAAGAAACCGCAATGTGTTGGCTGGAAGGTTTTGGTCACTTGAACCGCATTCTGGTTTAACTGTTTTACCAATGATTGAGATATTGCTTCGGCAGTACGATTAGATTGATCCAGTAAAATATGACTGTCACCAAGTTCTTTACGTAGTAGGCAGGCATCTGTCAAGATAGCCACAGGTTGGGTTTTAAATTCTTTTTGAATTCTTGCAAAGTAATCAGATTGTGGTGCTTTTGGTGTGCTGGCACATCCTACCAAGCTTAGACTCAGAACTGTAAATGCTAAATATTTTTTCATAATTATTTTAAATTTATATTTAATATTCAACTTTATCATAAATAAGGCTATGTGTATTTTACAAAACTTTGAATGAATAGTTCGCAATAAAGAAACCCCGCAATAAGCGGGGTTTTCTGTCTCGAATTATTTAAGAATTAAACACGTTCGATCACTGTTGCAATACCTTGACCTAGGCCGATACACATCGTCGCAAGACCGATTTGCGTATCTTGTTGCTCCATTACGTTTAGCAATGTCGTCGTGATACGCGCGCCAGAACAACCAAGCGGGTGACCCAACGCAATCGCGCCACCATTTAAGTTAATGATGTCTTGCTTCTCATAAACACCTAAGCCTTTCATCACTGATAAGCCTTGAGCAGCAAACGCTTCATTTAACTCGATGGTTTGGATATCTGCCATGCTTAAGCCAGCACGTTTAAGCGCTTTTTGAGTTGCAGGTACAGGACCATAACCCATGATTGCAGCATCACAACCTGCAACCGCCATAGAGCGGATCACAGCACGTGGTTTCAAACCAAGTGCTTGAGCACGTTCAGCAGACATTAACAGCATTGCAGATGCACCGTCAGACAATGCTGAAGATGTAGCAGCAGTCACTGTACCGCCTTTCGGATCGAATACTGGACGCAAAGATTTGAACGATTCAAGGTTCGCATCTGGACGGATCACTTCATCGATATCACACAAGATTTTGTAGCCATCTGCATTATGACCTTCAATGCCTACGATCTCGTTCTGGAACAGACCATTTTCAGTTGCAGCCCAAGCACGACGGTGAGATTCAACACCAAACGCATCCTGTTCTTCACGAGTAATGCCGTTCATGCGACCTAGCATTTCAGCAGTCAGGCCCATCATATTTGATGCTTTTGCGTAGTGCTTAGATGCAGCAGGGTTCAGGTCGATGCCGTGCATCATGCCTACGTGGCCCATGTGCTCTACACCACCGATGATGAAGATATCACCCTGGTTAGTCGCAATCTGTGCAGCCGCAGTGTGGATTGCCTGCATAGAAGAACCACACAGACGGTTAACCGTTTGACCTGCAACAGTCTTAGGAAGATCAGCTAACAATGCGATGTTACGCGCAATGTTCATCCCTTGTTCCAGAGTCTGGTTCACACAGCCCCAGATTACATCTTCAACTTCATTCGGGTCGAATTCGTTACGAACCATCAACGCACGGATAAGTTCAGCTGACATGCTGTCGGCACGTACATTGCGGAACATACCGTTTTTCGATTTGCCCATGGCAGTACGTACGCCATCAACAATCACAACGTCACGTGGATTTAAAGTAGCCATTCACGTCACTCCTTAACCGTAGAATTTTTTGTTGTTAGCAGCCATGTCGCGCAATGATTGCGGCGCTTCATAAGCCTTACCTAAGTGCGCGTATTTGTCGCAAAGTGCAACATACTCAGCTACACCAGTTTGGTCGATATAACGGCATGGACCACCACGGAATGGAGGGAAGCCTACACCCATGATCATCGCCATATCTGCTTCAGCCGGAGTTGCAACAATGTTGTCTTCCAGGCAACGAACAGTTTCGTTACAGAAAGCCAGCATCATACGGTCAATGATCTCTTGAGGATCAAATTCACGTTTTTCAGCAGTTGCAACAGATGCCACAAGCTCGTATGCAGTTGGATCAACCACTTTGGCTTTTTTGCCTTTACGGTCAAGTTCGTATTTGTAGAAACCAACGTCATTCTTTTGACCCAGACGGTTGTTTTCGTACATCACTTGGATCGAACCTTTGAAATCAGGTTTCATACGATCCGGGAAGCCTTCAGCCATCACTTCTGCACCGTGAACGCCAGTATCGATACCAACCACGTCCATCAGGTAAGCAGGACCCATAGGCCAGCCGAATTTTTCCATCACTTTATCGATTTGCTGGAAGTCAGCACCATCTTTCAGTAACAGGTCAAATGCACCGAAGTAAGGGAACAGTACGCGGTTTACCAGGAAGCCCGGGCAGTCATTCACTACGATTGGTGTTTTACCCATTTTCTGAGCAAGAACAACAGTCGTTGCAATCGCTTCAGCAGAAGTCTTCTCACCACGAATCACTTCCACCAGTGGCATCATGTGTACCGGGTTAAAGAAGTGCATACCCACGAAGTTCTCTGGACGTTCCAGATTTTCAGCCAGACGCGTGATTGAAATCGTAGAGGTGTTTGACGCAATGATCGTGTTTTCACGTACTTTAGATTCAGTTTCTTTCAGTACGATGCCTTTCACTTTCGGGTTTTCAGTTACTGCTTCGATCACGATGTCGACTTCTTTAAACTCGTCATAGCTTAAAGTAGGACGGATGCGAGCAAGGGTTTCACCCATTTGCGCCGGCTTCATCTTCTTGCGTTCAACCTGCTTGGTCAGCAGTTTGTTTGCTTCAGACATACCCAGTGCAAGTTGCTGGTTACCGATGTCTTTCATGATGATTGGAGTGCCTTTGCTTGCCGCCTGGTAAGCAATACCACCACCCATGATCCCTGCGCCTAGAACGGCAGCCTGGTTCACTGGATGTGCACCTTGTTCATATTTCTTAGAAGTTTTCTTCACAACCTGGTCGTTCAGGAACAGACCGATTAACGCACCTGCTTGTGGAGTTACCGCAGCTTTCGCAAAGCCTTGAGCTTCAACTTTTAACGCTTCATCGCGGTATAAGCTTGCACCTGCCTGAAGAGAATCAAGCAATAGTTTTGGCGCTGGGTATTGAGCAGGGTTTGCTTTTGCAAGAACCGCACCTTTCGCCGTATTGAACGCCATCATTTGCTCAAGCATGTTCAGCTTGATTGGATCCAGTTTTTCCTGGCGTTTTGTTTGCCAGTCTAAACGACCGTGAATTGCCTGTTTCAACAGGTCAATCGCAGCATCTTTCAGTTTGTCTGCAGCCACAACCGCATCAACAGCACCATCTTTCAGTGCAGCAGCCGGTTTTTTCGGAGTAGCCATGGCCATCCATTCAACTGCATTGTCGATACCGATCAGACGGCTTAAACGAACCGTACCACCGAAACCAGGGAAGATACCAAGTTTGATTTCAGGCAGGCCGACTTGCGCCTGTTCTGACATCACACGGTAGTCACAGACTAAGCACATCTCGAAACCGCCACCTAGTGCCATACCGTTAATCGCGGCAACTTTAGGAATGTCCAGGTCTTCGAAGCTGTTAAAAATTTCATGAACTGGTAGTGCCCAGTCAACAATTGCCTGTTCGCCTTGAGCAAAGTTATCGCCGAACTCAGTAATGTCAGCACCTACAATAAATGTAGACTTGCCTGAAGTCACGATTAAACCCTGAATGTCAGCAGCGGAAACTGCGTCAATCGCAGCCTTGAAATCTTCAATCGTTGCACGGTTGAATTTGTTAACCGACTCACCTTGTAAGTCAAAGCGGAATTCTGCAATTCCGTCCTCAAGCATTTGGACGGTAATGGCATTGCCAGCGTGGATCATGCCCTGATCTCCTTTATTTTGGAGGACTTCTAAGTTGATGTTGTGAAGCAAGCGCGCATTTCCCGCGCACTTTTTTACTTCGCTAATCTTACGATAACTATATCCAAAAAGAACAACACAAGTTGTATCAAGCCGTGACGCAAGGGTCATCAATTTTCATCGCTCAATCAAGGCGTTGTCATGTCCGGAATACAGTGAACCGTTATCGCAGTGTAATGAAGTTATTGTTTCAATTTCACTTTTTTATTGCTGTCGCGCTGTTTTTATAACGTAAATTGACCAGATAGGGAATGTTTGCTGTGTGGTGTTTTGGTCAAAATAGTCAATTGAGATTCAAATTATTCGATACGGATGTAAGAAAATGTATGCAACGCTGTGTTCTACAAGCGGGTAGGGAGAGCAAAAGCAGCTTTGTTATAATGCGGCCCAGATGTGACTTTTTTATTTTTCCCCGTTCTTTTTTAGGGCTAGGATTTTTTGGGTATTGATATGCTTAAGTGGATTATTTTGGCCATCTTTGTCATCTCAGCGTTATATATTCAGCGACGTGGCACAGTTCGGCATTCTTTTTATCGCCAGTTTTTTGACCATTCGACCCTGTTTGCACCGATCAATTTTCTGATGTACGCCTTTTCACGCGTACCGAATCAGCCTTATATCGATACGCAGCATTTTAAAGACCTAAAAGTGCTGGATGAAAACTGGGAAATGATTCGTGACGAAGCACAGGCACTCTATCAGAAAGGCGGGATCAAGGCTTCGAGCAAATATGATGACCTGGGGTTTAACTCATTTTTTAAGACTGGCTGGAAACGCTTCTATTTAAAATGGTATGACTCGGCGCATCCCTCTGCAGCAGAACTCTGCCCAAAAACTACCGCCTTGCTCAAAACTTTGCCTACCATTAAAGCGGCCATGTTTACCGAGCTGGCACCCGATAGCCGTTTGGTCCGTCATCGTGACCCTTATGCCGGTTCATTGCGTTATCACTTGGGCTTAATGACCCCGAATGATGACCGCTGCTTTATCGATGTCGATGGTCAGCGTTATTCCTGGCGCGACGGCGAGAGCGTGGTATTTGATGAAACCTATATTCATTATGCCGAAAACAAGACTGACCAGAACCGGATCATTTTCTTTGCTGATGTCGAGCGACCTTTAAAAACCCGCTGGATGGAACGCTTCAACCACTGGTTTGGTAAAAAAGTGATGACAGCAGCCAGTTCACCGAATGAGGTTGGGGATCAGACTGGTGGCTTAAACAAAGTCTTTGGTTATGTCTATCAACTCCGGGTAAAAGCTAAAGCTTTAAAAGCACAGAACCGCCAGCTGTACTATTTCCTGAAATGGTTCCTGATGCTGGGTATTTTCTTCCTGATCTTTATTCGTCCTTATCTGTTTGCCTAAGCTGCAACATAAAAAATAAAGCGCCCACATGGGCGTTTTTTATTACTTGCAGAGATTCACCACATCATTCTGATTTTGTGTAAGATAAAACAAAATAGGGGGAAGATGATGCGTGTATTTCGTTCCAAAAAAGACTGGTGGCTGCTGGCATTTTTGATCTGTATGAGCGGTTTGTTATTGCAATTATTACTGACCATGCAGGCCAAAGGGACGATGGCTCAATATCCGGTGCATACCGCAGTCTATATACTTACAATCCTCTTGGTCTGGTGGCCGGTTTGGAGTACCCGTTATATCGTGCAGGATGGGCAGTTGATTATCAAAAGCTTGTGGCTGACCTGGCAAATTCCGCTTGGTTCGATTCAGAATATCCAGCCTACAGATCACTCAGAAATTGCACCTGCTTTGTCTTTCAAGCGTTTAAAAGTTAGCTATATGCTGGCAGATCAACAAAAGTATGTCCTGATTTCACCTAAAGACCCGGATGCATTGATTCAGGCGATTCAAGCACATCAAACAGTTTAATTGGAATCGGAGGCTTGAGGCTGAACTAGCAATTGACCATTAATGCAGTCCAGATGGAGTTGCAGTTGTTCTGGATGGTTCAGGAAATAAAGCGCTAAGATCGGTTCCAGTTCAGTCCGTATTTTTCGGCCCAGATGACGGGCGCCATAACGGATGTCATGACCCTGATAAAAATGGGCCTTGGCTGCATCAGTGAGGTGAATCTGTCGTTTCTGATGTTGCAGACGTTGATTTAATTTATCCAGCTCAATCTCAACCAGTCGTGGCAGGGCATCATTTTGGACAGCCTGATAGTGCAAGGTACGGTCAATCCGGTTTAAAAATTCAGGATCGAACTTGCGCTGCATGACTTTTTCAATAATCTGCTGGGTCGGTACTTTTTTCAGACATAGTTGCTGCATTTTTTGCGGCAGATAGCTGAGCTTTTCCAGATATTGTTGCGCGGCTTGTGCACCGACATTACTGGTCATAAAAATCATGCAATTACGAAAATCGATGGTTTTGGTACCAGCAGTCAACGTCAGTCGACCAGTATCCAGGACATTCATCAGGCCACGAATGACTTCAGTACTGGCTTTTTCCAGTTCATCAAACAGCATGATGCCGGGACGGGTATGGCTTCCGGCAATAGCGGTTTCATCAAACAGGCTATGGCCTTCTTTAGAGCCCACATAACCCGGAGGCGCGCCAGTCAGGGCAGCTGCATAATGTTCCTGCGCCAAAGTATTCATATCAATCCGGCAGAAAGCATCAGGACGGCCATAAATTGCTTCGGCAATCAGACGCACGGTCTCGGTTTTGCCGACACCGGTCGGGCCAAGCATTAAGGTAACCGAAAGCGGACGTTCAGGACTGGAAAAGTCAGCCTTGACCACATGCAGCATTTTTTCAATTTCATTTAAGGCGGCATCCTGACCGATGATCCGTTCCCGTAGCAACTGCATCACAGCCAGAGGTTCAAAATGAAAACGCGGTTTCCCAATTAAACGGTCACGCTCAGACTGGCTATGGCTAGAAGTGGCAGGTTGCACAACATGAATACCGGATTGGGAACTTGTCATCTTGGATCATCTCGAGATTGAACCTGTCGAGCATAGCAAAGTTAGTTCAGGCGACTTATAGCTTTTAGCAATCAGACGATATTGGGTTGCTTATAAATACGGCGGTCTGGGCATAACCTGTTTCACTTTCGATGACAGTTCGGGTGAATTTTGTGTCATCGCTTGAAAATGACACATTAAACATCACATATATCTGCATATTGCAGGTGAAAAATAGGTTTTAGGTGAACGAGAACGCACGCCCTCATATTGAAAAAATCTTGGCCAATATGACCACCTTACCCGGGGTCTACCGGATGTATGGCAAAGATGGCGAACTCTTATATGTGGGAAAAGCCAAGAACCTGAAAAATCGGGTATCTAGTTATTTTGTCAAAACCCTTGATCATCCCAAGACTCAAGCTTTGGTGGCACGGATTTATGACATTCAGACCTTGGTGGTGCGTTCAGAAACTGAAGCTTTATTGCTAGAGCAAAACCTGATCAAGCTGCATCGTCCACCGTATAACATCATGCTGCGTGATGACAAATCCTATGTCTATATTTTTGTCTCTGCAGACAAGCCCTATCCGCGGATTGCCAGCGGTCGTGGCAAGGGCAAACATCAGGTCGGCAAGTTCTTTGGACCTTATCCGAGTGCTTACAATGCCCGCGATACTTTGGTTATTCTGCAAAAATTATTCAATGTACGTTCTTGTGAGAATGGTTTCTTTGCCAATCGTACTCGACCTTGTTTGCAATATCAGATCAAGCGCTGTTCCGGCCCTTGTGTCGGCCTGATTTCATCTGAGGATTATCAGGAAGATGTCAATAATTCGATTCGCTTCCTGCAAGGTGATACCAAAGAGCTGAATCAGGAACTGATTGCCAAGATGGAAGCAGCCGCAGAAAATCTGGAATTTGAAAAGGCGGTATTTTATCGTGACCGGATGGCATTACTGCGTGATGTACAGGCCCAGCAGGCGATTTATAAAGTCAAAGGTGAGGCAGATATTCTGGCGATTGCCTACCAGGCAGGAGTAACTTGTGTGCAGATCATGCATGTGCGTAATGGCAAGATGCTCGGCGGTAAAGGCTATTTTCCGGATATGCTGAGTGACGATCTGGGACAAATGCTCTCGGATTTTATTGCCAACTTCTACTTCCAGGTTGCCGATGAAATTCCTTCTGAACTGATCGTAAATATTGAAATGCCAGATCGGAAGGAGCTGGAAGCCGCACTTTCTCAACATTTTGACAAGAAAATTCAGATCAAATCCAAAGTTCGGGAAACCCGTGCCGAATGGCTGGAACTTGCACAGATGAATGTGCAACATGCCATTCAGGGCAAGCTGGCCAATCACTTTGAGCTGAATGAACGTTTCCATCAGTTAGAGGAGGTCGTAGGACGGCCGGTAGATCGGATTGAGTGTTTCGATATCTCGCATACCATGGGTGAAGATACGGTTGCTTCTTGCGTAGTCTTTGATAGTGGAGGCGCGCGCAAACGCGATTATCGCCAGTTTTCTATCAATGATATTCAGGCGGGTGATGACTATGCCGCGATGCGTCAGGCCTTAACCCGTCGTTATAAAAAAGCCATGCTGCCAGATTTGCTGCTGATTGACGGTGGTAAAGGGCAATTGCATATGGCGATGGAAGTCATGCAGGAACTTGGGCTGGATGCCTTTATGGTCGGTGTGTCTAAAGGCGAAGGACGTAAGCCGGGTCTGGAAACCCTGCATTTTACCGATGGCGGTAAGATCCAGCTTCCAGAAGATCATAAGGCCCTGCATCTGATCCAGCAGGTACGTGATGAAGCTCACCGTTTTGCCATTACCCGCCATCGGGCCAAACGCGATAAAAAACGGGGTTCATCCGTATTGGAAGTGATCCCAGGATTAGGGCCGAAGCGCCGTCGTGATTTATTGACCCATTTTGGTGGGATTCAGGGTGTGCTTAAAGCTTCAGAAAAAGATCTGCAACTGGTACCGGGTCTGGGTTCGGTCATGGCCCGGATGATTTATAAAGTTCTGCATGAGTAATCGTTTTATATCAATTACAAGTGCAAAAATGCACATTGACCTTCGAGTCAAAGGTCATTTCTATTCATAGATTTTTCCAGCAATATATCGGTTCATCAGACAAAGTTGAAGGATCGATATGTCTTTGCAAACACTGTACGCACAAATTGCGCAGCAAGAATGGATTGAAATGCCGCCAGGCTGGGGACAAGGAAGAACCATCTACGGTGGACTTGCAGCTGCAGTCATGATGCAAAAAGCCGTGGTAATAATCAATGATCCTACTAAACGTTTGCTGAGTACCAGTGTGACTTTTGTTGGCCCGGTACAGGAAGGCAAAGCACGCCTAACTGCGGAAATTCTGCGTGAAGGCAAATCGGTCACTACCATCGAAGTGCGTCTATGGCAGGATGAGGCTGTTCAGAGCATTCTGATTGCCAGTTTCGGCGTAGCGCGCGATTCTAGCATTCAGGTACATCAGAAAATGCAGGCTCCGGATTATGCTCCTCCTGACGCCTTGTTTCAGATTCCTGCACAGTTCAAGCTTCCAAAGTGTTTTGATCATTTCGAACTCAGATGGGCGGATTTGAATCTGCCGTGCAGTTCAAGTGTACGTCCTGATTTTGAAGGCTGGTGCCGCTTCCATCCAGATCAACATTCTGACCGTGAATTTCAGTTAGCTGACCTGATGGCCATTTTTGACATCTGGCCACCTGGGGTGTTACCGATGTTTCAGACACTGGCCCCAGCGAGCAGCCTGACCTGGACTGTAACCTATGTGCATCCAGTGCAGCATCAGCTACATGATTGGTTTAAATATAAAGTGATTACCGACCATGCGGCTGACGGTTATTCAACAGAACATGCCTATCTGTGGGATGTAGAAAATCGGCTGATTGCGATGGCCAGACAGACAGTGACGGTGTTTGCCTAGTGACACTTCAAGTCAATTCGTATAAAGTGAAGCGTATTAATGATGGATTAAACCTCGAAAAAAGTGTGCATTTTCATCGTACATGAGGGGAACAATTGGCGGTGTCTATGACTACAGGTCGTATCCTGAATATTCCAAATATCTTGACCTTGGCTCGTATTATCCTGATTCCGGTTTTTTTATTGGTCGCATATTGGCCACCGGCAATGGGATTTAATGAAACCAGTCCTGATGTGACGCGGCATATTATCTTAACGACAATTTTTGTAGTGGCTGCAGTCACTGACTGGTTTGATGGTTATCTGGCGCGTACTCTGAATCAGACGTCTGCTTTTGGTCGTTTTTTGGATCCAGTTGCAGACAAGTTGATGGTCGCTGCTGCGCTTATTGTCTTAGTGCAATGGCAACCTTCGATCTCGATGGCTTTTGCAGCGATTGTGATTATTTCACGGGAAATTACAGTTTCAGCTTTACGTGAATGGATGGCTGAACTCGGTGCGCGTACCAGTGTGGCGGTGTCGACAGTGGGTAAATACAAAACCGCGTTCCAGATGATCGCAATTACGGTTTTCCTGCTGAACTGGCCACCGCTAGAAATGCTGGCTTATGCTTTGCTATATACAGCTGTGGTACTGACCTTATGGTCAATGTTTATTTATCTAAAAGCAGCCTGGCCATATCTGAAACAGCCTTAATCAATAAAAGCTCCTTAAAGGGTAATGCCAGTCAGTTAAGCAAATATTAGTAAAATGTAGTAAAAATGAGTGTATGTAAATACGCTCATTTTTTTATGACTTTATCTGAAAATTTAGATTGCACCCTTCAACATTCTTTACCTTCAC
>NZ_VPDK01000035.1:0-32359 GCF_013417725.1 Acinetobacter sp. YH12233 | reverse complement strand
TAATTCAAGTGAATTTGTTTGAAAGAAGAACTTTAAAAGCTTTATTTTCACCCGATAAAATACCCATAAAACAAGAGGAAGCTCATTTGAGCTTCCTCTTGTGAAAAATTGTGGGACAGCAATGGAGTCAAGCTCCTCATTTTTAGACCCAGTTTTTAAAAGCGCTGACCTTCAGCAACTTTCTGTTTGAGTAACTGTGGCGCTTTGAAACGTTCGCCATATTTACGTTCTAATATCTCAGCACGATTTAAGGCCTTGGTTAAACCATACTGGTTCAAGAACTGCACTGCACCTCCCGTCCAAGCGGCAAAACCAATTCCAAAGATTGAACCAATATTGGCATCGACCACTGACTCCAGCACACCTTCTTCCAGACAGCGTACGGTATCCAGCGCTTGAACAAACAGGAAGCGGTCTATCATTTCCTGTTCAGAAATATCCACTTCTTTATACCAATGCTCCAAGCCAGACCACAGCTGCTTTTTGCCACCTTCAGGATAATCATAAAAACCTGCACCAGCAGCTTTGCCTTTACGGTTAAACTCATGAATCATGGTTTGAATCACGGCATCTGCATCGGTGCTTGGGCGTTCTTTGCCTTGTGCTGCCAGAGCCTTACGGGTTTCTGCAGCTACATGCTCAGAAAGTGTCAGAGAGACTTCATCTTGAATAGCAAGTGGTCCGACCGGCATACCTGCTTTCAGCGCAGCCATTTCAATACGGGCTGGATGCCCCCCTTCGGCGAGCAAACGTAAACCTTCCTGTACAAAGGTTCCAAAGACACGGCTGGTAAAGAAGCCACGGCTGTCATTCACTACAATCGGTAGCTTGCCAATCTGCTGCACAAAGTCAAATGCCTTGGCCAGTGTTTCTGCTGAAGTATTTTTCCCCTTAATGATCTCGACCAGTTGCATCTTGTCGACTGGGCTAAAGAAATGCAGACCGATAAAATTCACCTGATTTTGAGAGGCTTGAGCCAAGTCACTGATGGGTAGAGTCGAGGTATTGGATGCCATTACACCGTTGGATGCTAAATATTGCTCTGCTTCCTGAGTAACTTTGGCTTTGAGTCCCTGATTTTCAAATACTGCTTCAATGATCAGGTCACAGCCTTGAAAATCTGCTGCTTCTGTCGTGGTGTGAATCAGACTTAAAATCTGGTCACGTTTTTCAGCTGTTAAGCGGCCTTGGGCTACTTTTTTATCAAGTAATTTCTGGCTATAGGCTTTGCCTTTTTCAGCAGCTTCGACCGAAATATCTTTTAGTACCACCTGAATGCCTTTGCTGGCAGTGACATAGGCAATACCTGCACCCATCATACCTGCACCCAAAATACCTACTTTAGTGGCTTTCCATGGCGCAAAGTCTTTAGGACGACTGGCACCTGATTTAATGGCATTCATGCCATGCCAGAATGTACCGATCATGTTTTTGGAAATCTGGCCGGTAGCGAGATAGGTGAAATAACGCGACTCAATTCTCAGTGCGGTATCAACATCAACCTGAGCGCCTTCAACCGCAGCGGATAAAATGGCTTCAGGAGCTGGATAGCAGCCCTTGGTTTTATCACGCAGCATCGCAGGAGCAATGGCCAGCATCTGTGCAACGGCAGGCGAAGAAGGAGAGCCTCCCGGAATTTTGTAACCTTTTACATCGAAAGGCTGTTGGGATTGCGGATGTTGTTTAATCCAGGCTATAGATTTATCTAGTAACTCATCCAGTGAGTCGGCTGTGTCATGTACCAGTCCCAAAGACTTGGCTTTTTCTACACCGAACTGTTTGCCTTCCATCAGCAAAGGTAAGGCATTTTGCAGGCCTAGCAGACGAACCATACGGACAATACCACCACCGCCTGGTAGCAAGCCTAAAGTGACTTCAGGTAAACCAAACTTGGTTTTGGCATCATTGAGGGCAATACGATGATGGGCACATAAAGCGATTTCCCAACCACCACCGAGTGCGGTGCCATTTAAAGCTGCCACCACAGGAATGCCACGCGTTTCGATATAGCGTAATTTGGCTTTCATGTCTTCAATCATATTGAAGAATTCAGTGGCATGTTCAGGCGTCGCCTGAATCAGCTCATCCAGATCACCGCCAGCAAAGAATGTCTTTTTAGCTGATCGGAAAATAATTCCGGCGATCTGTTCATCTGCCTGTAACTGGGCAGCGACTTCTTCCAGAGCCGTGCGAAAGTCGGCATTCATAGTATTGGCGGACTGGTTTGGAGAATCAAAGGTCAGAATGACAATATGATCTTCAGTTTTTTGATATTGAATTGCGCTCATGCTGATCTCCTTATACCAACTCAATAATGGTTGCGATGCCCATACCACCACCCACACACAGGGTGGCCAGTCCACGTTTCTTACCTTGACGTTCCAGTTCATCCAGTAAAGTGCCTAGAATCATGGCACCGGTCGCACCGAGTGGATGTCCCATGGCAATGGCACCACCATTGACATTGACTTTGGCAGGATCAACCTTCATTTCATTGATAAAGTGCATCACCACAGCAGCGAAAGCTTCATTGACTTCAAACAGATCAATATCATCAATGATGAGTCCGGCTTTGGCTAAAGCCTTACGTGCAGCCGGGGCAGGGCCGGTCAGCATAATGGTTGGATCGGCACCGACTAGCGCCGTTGCCAGTACTTTGGCGCGTGGCTTGAGATTTTGCTGTTGCACTGCCTGTTCGGAGGCAAGTAATACGATTGCTGCACCATCCACAATGCCTGAAGAATTACCCGCATGGTGTACATGGTTTACAGAGCCTACTTCCGGATATTTCTGTAGAGCGATGGCATCAAAGCCTATCTGGCCCATCGTTGCAAAACTTGGCTTTAATGCACTTAAGCCTTCTGCAGTTGTTGTCGGTTTAATAAATTCATCTTTGTTTAGAATCACGACGCCAGCTTTATCTTTCACTGGAATAATGGATTTATCAAAATAACCATTCGCTTGGGCTGCTGCCGCTTTCTTTTGTGATTGCTCGGCGAATTGATCTACATCTGCACGACTATAACCATCAATGGTCGCGATCAGGTCAGCCCCGATGCCTTGTGGAATAAAATCGCAAGCCATATTGGTTTCAGGATCTAAAGCCCACGGGCCGCCATCAGAACCCATCGGAACACGAGACATGGATTCAACGCCACCCGCAACGACCAGATCTTCCCAGCCTGAACGAACTTTTTGTGCTGCCAGATTTACAGCTTCCAGGCCCGAAGCACAGAAACGGTTGATCTGAACGCCAGTCACATCATTGTCCCAGCCTGCGGCAATTGCAGCAGTTTTGGCAATGTCTGCACCCTGATCACCGATTGGAGTCACACAGCCCAGCACAATATCATCCACCTGAGATGTATCCAGGTTATGGCGTTCTTTCAGTTCATTTAAGAGCGTAGTCAGTAAACTAATTGGTTTAACTTCATGTAATGATCCGTCTTTTTTTCCCTTTCCGCGTGGCGTGCGAATGGCATCAATAATATAGGCCTCGCTCATACAATATCCTTTTCTTGCTTTACTGAAATTGTTCTAATGCTTCGAGTGTAATGATTAAATCTTGAAGTGCAATGACGAGAACGAACCAGATCATTTGAGCAATTTGGTCAGTCTTAATGGATTAAAAAGCGGGCATAAAAAAGCCCAAGTCTGGAGCTTGGGCTAGGGGCTTGTAGCGCTTAATAAACGATACTTTTCAAGTATACAATTTTATAGCAAGGTTTTTAATGGTAACCGTGTAACTGACGGTATAGGCCTGGTGTTACCCCTGTCCATTTTTTGAAAGCACGGTGGAAAGTACTGGTTTCACTAAAGCCAACCTGTTGTGCAACATCTTCCAGAGTCAGATCTGGGTTAAGTAATAAGTGAATTGCAGCATCACGGCGCAGTGCATCTTTCACGCCCTGATAGCTCTTGCCTTCAGCAGCCAGACGGCGACGCAGGGTTTGCGGAGACAGGTAGAGTATCGATGCGACATCGTTCAAGGTCGGCATTTCTTCACCAATCTGGCTCTTTAATACATCACGGATCCGAGAAGTCAGCGAGTTGGTATTTTTAAATTTGACTAGAAGTTGAGCCGGAGCTGCTTTGAGGAATTCTTCCAGCGTTTCTTCATTCTGGCGAATTGGCAAATCCAGATAATCCGCTGCAAAGGTAATTTCAGTACGCGGCATATCGAACTGCATCACAGGTGCAAAGAACAGCGCATCGTATTCATCTGCATGCGCAGGGCGCGGGTAGCTGAAATGTACACGTTCCAGCGGCAGACGACGTTCAATTAACCACGATGCCAGACCATGCCAGATCATCAGCATACTTTCGGTAATAAAGTGTTCCGGATCCATCGAATTTGGAATCAGGGGAACCAGACGCGCTTCGTGCTTGTCACGCTCTAGGGTTACAGACCAGTCGTCACCAAAGAGTTTGTAGAATTGAGAAGAAAGCTCGAGTGCATCGCCCAGCGTTTTGGCATGGATGATCAACTGGCACATAATCGCGAAAGTGCCCAGACGACGCGGCTGTTTGTCAAAACCGACATGTTCGTCCTGTGTCACCATCCAGAGCATCTTGATAAAACGGGTATATTGTTCAGGCGAAATACGGGCCTTCGGCTGATGCAGAAGCTCGGCTTCAATCCCAACGTGAGACAATAAAGTATCGACATCCATGCCCAGGCGCTTAACGCCGTATAAGGCTGCATTGACGAAATGGATACTGATCGTATCACGACTCATGTTTAATCCTTCAGTCTCTTTAATGTTCACTAATATTTGACCTAAATGACAAAAAATAAAAAATCAATGGCAATTTACAAGAATGCAATTACCATTTTCTTACATGTTAAATTGCCGAAACTATCAAGGTAAATGGCTGAACATGACATTGTTTCTGGGCATTTATGTTCTTATGATGAGGCAAAAAGCGATATAAATAGAGTAATAACTCCAATGTCATATGCATTAAAAGGTTTGAAAATATTAGATTTTTCTACATTATTACCCGGTCCATTTGCCACGTTATATCTTGCAGACATGGGTGCAGAAGTTGTGCATATTGAATCACCCACACGTCCTGATCTGGTGCGTTTAATGCCACCTTTTGCACATGGACAGGCCACAACACATAATTATCTGAATCGAAACAAACATTCTGTCGCACTGGATTTAAAGAATCCCGAACATATTAAGCAGATCAAATCCCGAATTGCAGATTATGACATTGTTGTAGAACAATTTCGCCCAGGTGTGATGCAACGGCTTGGCCTGGATTATCCAACACTCAGTGCGCTCAATCCACGCTTAATCTATTGCTCGATTACTGGTTATGGTCAGACCGGCCCTTATAAAGATCGGGCTGGGCATGACATTAACTATTTGGCTTTATCTGGGATTGCTGGGCATAGTGGCCGGCTTGAAAGCGGACCACCGGCAATGGGAATCCAGATTGCTGATGTCGCGGGCGGCTCTATGCATGCGCTGGTTGCCATTCTGGCAGCGGTGATTGAGCGGCAGAGTAGTGGTCAGGGACAATATATTGATATTTCCATGACCGATTGCGCGGCGACATTAAATAATATGGCAGCTTCTGCCAGTCTGGCGGGTAATCAGCATCAGCAGATAGAATCAGGTTACTTAAATGGCGGTACCTTTTATGACTATTATCAGACTCAGGATGATCGCTATCTATCAATAGGCAGTCTGGAGCCTCAATTCATGCAAGGTCTGGCACAATTGCTGGATTTACCGATTATTCTGGAAAAAGGTGCTTCTTTGGCACCTGAAGATCATGCTTTAGTGAAACAGGCGATTCGCGATAAAATCAGTTCCCAACCTCTATCTCACTGGCAAGCCTTATTTTCTCAGGCAGATTTCTGTGTCGAACCTGTACTAAAGCTTGCTGAAGCCCTGCATTCTGAGCTGGCGCAGCAACGTGAATGGGTGGTGCAGGTGCCAGTTAAAGCGGATCAGCGGGAGCAAACCGAAGCTCAACTGGCTTGCCCGATCAAGTTTTCAAGATCAACTATGCGATATCAATTTATTGGTCAGGCTTTAGGCGAAACCGAAGAGTGGTAATTGAGCGACCTTCTCATTTTGGTTTATGAAAAAAACTGCTAAAGATTTAAAAAATAAATCATTCACATTAAAAATCAGAGGAAGCTGATCTAAAGCTTTATATCATTGAAAGTTTGCTAGGCTTATCAATAAAATCGCTATGAAATATGTATAAAAAGCATTTTATTGATAGATTCAATGTCGTTATCCTTGCCGACAATATAATAGAAACTACTAGCTGTACGCCATGTATTTATATACTGATTTCGATCAGCAACTGATTAATGAACGTGTTGCACAGTTCCGTGACCAGACGGAACGTTATTTAGCGGGCAAATTGACGGAAGATGAATACCGTCCGCTCCGCCTTCAAAATGGTCTTTATGTACAACGTTATGCGCCAATGTTGCGTATTGCGGTACCTTATGGCCTGATGAATTCTAAACAACTTCGTAAAGTGGCTGATCTGGCGAAAGAGTATGATCGTGGCTATGCGCACGTTTCAACCCGTCAGAATATCCAGTTTAACTGGCCTGCACTAGAGAACGTGCCTGATATGCTGGCTGAACTGGCAACCGTGCAAATGCACGCGATCCAGACTTCAGGGAACTGTATCCGTAATACTACCACTGACCAGTATGCAGGTGTCGTGGCAGGTGAAATTGCAGATCCACGTCCAACTTGTGAATTGATCCGTCAATGGTCAACTTTCCACCCGGAATTTGCTTTCTTGCCACGTAAGTTCAAGATTGCGGTATCTGCGCTGGAAGAGATTGACCGTGCAGCAACTTCATTCCACGATATCGGTGTCTATATCGTGAAAAATGAAGCAGGCGAGATCGGCTATAAAATTAAAGTGGGTGGCGGCTTGGGCCGTACGCCAGTAATTGGCAGTTTTATTCGTGACTTCCTGCCACGTGAAGACCTGATTGCTTATCTTGAAGCGGTACTACGTGTGTATAACCTGCACGGCCGCCGCGACAACAAATACAAAGCACGTATCAAGATTCTGGTAAAAGCATTAACGCCAGAAGTTTTTGCTGAAAAAGTTGAAGCCGAATTTGTACATACTGTTAAGACATTAAAGATTGATGCTGAAACACTGGCGAAAATGGATGAAAACTTTACTCCATTTGATTACCAAGATTATGCGGATGAAGACTTCACTGAACTGTTTGCACAGTATCCGAAGTTCAAGCAATGGTTCAATATCAATACCAATGCACATAAAGTAAAAGGTTACCGCATCGTAACGATTTCACTGAAACGTGCGGGTATTGCACCGGGTGATATGACCACTGAAGAGATGAACCTGATTGCAGATCTTGCAGACAAGTACACCTTCGGTGAACTGCGTACAACTCATGAGCAAAATATTGCGCTGGTAGATGTACCACAAAAAGACTTATTTGAATTGTGGCAGACGCTGGATCAGCATAACCTGGCACGTGCGCATATCGGCTTCTTGACTGACATTATCTGCTGCCCAGGTGGTGACTTCTGTTCATTAGCAAATGCGAAATCCATTCCAATTTCTGAAGCGATTTCACGCCGTTTTGATGATCTGGATACTATTTACAACTTGGGTAAACTGGACCTGAACATTTCAGGTTGTATGAATGCCTGTGGTCATCATCACGTGGGTAACATCGGTATCCTGGGTGTAGATAAAAAAGGCGCTGAATTCTATCAGATCACTTTAGGTGGTAATGCGGATCATGATGCCTCTATTGGTGACATTCTTGGGCCATCATTTGCTGCAGAAGTGGTGCCGGATATCGTAGAAGAAATTCTGAATACTTATCTTGACTTGCGTCAGGACGGTGAAGAGTTTATCGATACTTATCGTCGTGTCGGCATTCAACCATTCAAGGAGCGCGCATATGCTTAATACCGCACTACAAGTGCTCTCTAAAGATGGCACAATTGCAGATAACACTTACCAGCTAATTGGTGAAGATGGTGTATTGCCACAGGGTGATGTAGTTCTGACTGTAGAGCAGTTAGACCAGATTGCCAATATTACTGGTAAAAAAGCATTGTACTTAACGGTTGATGCTTCACCTGAAACTAATGAATTTCCGCTTGAGCAACTTGATGCGATTTTTATTGAGTTTGCAGGTTTTAATGATGGCCGTGGTTATTCATTTGCTGCATTGCTTCGCCGTCAAGGTTTCCAGGGTGAGCTGCGTGCGACTGGTGATGTGTTCAAAGATGTCCTGAACTACATGAAGCGTTCTGGTTTCGATACTTTTGTCATTAAAGAAGGTAAAGATATTCAGGAAGCAGCTGCAGGTTTGGGTGATTTTACCAATCCGTACCAAGCTTCAACTGCCGTACCAACACCGAATTATCAAACTGGGGCTTAATTCGCCTTCAACTAAAAAGCCTCCATCTGGAGGCTTTTTTGTATTTAAACCTTAGGGTGCACGTTCTTCAAGTAGGCAATTAATCATCCATTGCACTCCGAATTGATCCGTAAAGGCACTATAAAGTGCACCCCAAAATGTTTTTTCCAAAGGCATTTCGATTTGGCCATTCACCGATAAAGCTTCATAGAGTCGTTTGGCTTCATCCTGTTCATTGGCACTTAAAATAATCGCAATATAGTGATTAGTACCTTTCCTAAATACTGGTGTGTTTTCAGTACAGAGCTTGTCATTGATATCCGAACCCATGAGCTCTGTGTATTCATTGATTGGAAGTGAGATATGCAAAATCAGATTTTTTTCTTCATCTGATAAATCAATTCCTTGCTGTCCAGGCGTATCTCCATAACGGGTTAGACTGGAAAATTCGCCACCAAATACCGAGCGATAAAAGGTAAAGGCAGCTTCGGTTTCATCCTGGAAATTGAGATAGTGATTAAGTCGCATGCAGGATTCCTTTTCTTATTTGGAATCCCTTTAATTTACGCCCTGAATTGAATTTGATTAATAAAGAAGCTTTATGAAAATGTAAGTAAAAGAATTTACTTTAAAGATGGATTATAGAAAAATGAAATATTTATAAAATAAAAAGAGGGCTATAAAAGCCCTCTGTACTAATTGATTATAAAAGAATTAGATCAGTTCGATTGCGACCGCAGTTGCTTCACCACCACCAATACATAGCGCAGCGATACCACGTTTACCGCCTGTACGTTTCAATGCATGAATCAAGGTCAAGATAATACGTGAACCTGTAGAACCAACCGGGTGACCGAGTGCACATGCACCACCGTTAATGTTGACTTTTTCAGGATCAAGCTTGAACTCATCCATTGGGCACATGGTGACCATAGCAAACGCTTCATTGATTTCCCAAAGGTCAACTTCCTCAGCTTTCCAGCCAGTTTTATCCAGAACTTTCTGAATAGCGCCAACAGGAGCAATCGTGAATTCAGATGGATGCTGAGAGTTTGAAGCATAAGCAATGATTTTAGCCAAAGGCGCTAAACCTTTAGCTGCTGCATTGTCGCCTGAAGTCAGTACAAGGGCAGAGGCACCATCTGAAATTGAGCTGGCATTTGCTGCAGTGATCGTCCCGTCTTTTGCAAAAGCAGGACGTAAAGTTGGAATCTTGTCAATATTGGCATTGAAAGGTTGCTCATCCTTATCAACGACCACATCACCTTTACGGGTGGAAACAGTGACTGGCACGATTTCATCAGCAAAGTAGCCTTCATTGACTGCAGTTTGAGCACGTTTCAGTGAACGGATTGCAAATTCATCCATCTGTTCACGTGTATAACCTTTGCTATTTGCCATATCTTGAGCAAATGAACCCATCAGGCGACCAGTTTCGGCATCTTCCAGGCCATCTAGGAACATATGATCCTTGATTTCACCATGACCCATACGGAAACCGCCACGTGCTTTTGGCAATACATATGGGGCATTGGTCATAGATTCCATCCCACCTGCAACTACATAAGTTGCAGAACCTGCCTTAATCATATCTGCCGCTTGCATCACTGCTTTCATGCCTGAACCACATAATTTGTTGATGGTGACAGCACCGGTAGAATCAGGCAGGCCTGCTTTGCGCATTGCTTGACGGGCAGGGCCTTGTTTTAAACCTGCCGGGAGTACACAACCCATAATGACTTCTTCAATATCGGTTGGCTGCAAGCCTGAACGAGCAATCGCTTCTTTGATGGTGACAGCACCAAGTTCAGGTGCAGTAACGCTAGCCAAGCTACCTTGAAAGCCGCCCATCGCTGTACGTGCACCATTGACAATTACGATGTCAGTCATTGTTATATCTCCCTATAAGTTTTGATCATTTTTTCTCGAACCTAAGCAGTATATTGAAAAAAGTACAGGATTAAAGTCTTAATCTGGATAAATCATAGACTCTAGGGTTTTATTAACAGGAGGCCAGATGTTCGATTCGGATATGTCCCATTTTATTCAAGACAATACGTTGCTGAGATGCAAGGTGAGTAGAACAATAATAAAAGCTGCCATTCGATCCAATAGGTAAAGCCGTCTGGGCTTGATAAGTTACGTTCGGTATACTCAAGGCACCTCGCCAACTCAGGTTACCGTATTTAAGATTAAGTTGTTCAATGTGTAAAATTTGTTCGTCATTGTCGACTTGACGATTGCGGTTTTTATCAATAAATACCAGCAAATTTTTATTCCATTGGTTTGCTTGACAGGTTAATGAATCTTGACTGGGACAAATCACAATATTCTGGTGAAACACAGCTGCCTGGCTGCGTGCATAACGATTGGTTGCTGTAATTTTCATCGGAATATTTTTAGCTTCCTGCTTGGATAGATAATCATGAAAGTAAGGCAAGGTAATTGTGACCACAATTGCGATAAGGGCAATACAGATAATTAACTCAACAATAGTGAACGCTCTTGTTATCTTTTTATACATAGAGTTACCTGATTTATATATTATTTTTATTTGAAACATGCTATTAATTGTGCGTTTTTTATGCTTAATTGAGCGAGTAAGAAATGCCTTACTCAAAATTCAAAAAGGCGCTTAAAAATAAATTGGCAATGACAATAGGCGATTCACAACAAAAAATTGAGTAAAAAATTACTGAATTACAACGGAAATTGTAAGTAATTTTGTCAATAATTTACTTGATTAGATTAATCAAGCACTTGGAAAAATAATAAAGTGTTTGTATGATGCGCAGTGAATAGCTTAAAAATAACACTGGGGTAAAAAAGCCTATCTCAGAATGGCCTATTAGAAGGCTTGAGCTTGAACAACAATTGTTATCTCTGGAGGATAAATCCATGAAAATGAGTCGTATTGCTTTAGCAATGCTTGTAGCTGCTCCTTTTGCTGCTGCAAACGCAGGCGTAACTGTTACTCCATTAATGTTAGGTTATACTTGGCAAGACACCCAACACAACAATAGCGGTGACGATGGCGAACTAACAACTTCTGGTGAAATGGAAGATGATCTATTTGTTGGTGCTGCAATTGGTGTTGAACTAACTCCATGGTTAGGTTTTGAAGCTGAATATAGCCAGGTTAAAGGCGATATGCGAGATCTACCAGGTGCTGAATACAAAGGTCAGAACATTGCAGGTAATTTCTATGCAACTTCTGATGTGTTCACTGGCAACTATGACAGCAAAATCAAACCATATGCATTGTTAGGTGCTGGTCACTACAAATATGAGTTTGACGGTGCTTCAGAAGCTGCTTTAGGTCGTACTGGTCGTGGTTTTGAAGAAGAAGGTACACTAGGTAATGCTGGTATCGGTGCATTCTGGCACATCAACGATGCTTTAGCGCTACGTACTGAAGCTCGTGGTACTTACCACTTTGACGAAAAATTCTGGAACTATACAGCACTTGCTGGTCTTAACGTAGTTCTAGGTGGCCGCTTGAAACCGGCTGCTGATGTTGTAGAAGTTGCTCCAGTTGAGCCAGTAGCTCCAGTTGCTCCAGCTCCACAAGAGTTGACTGAAGACCTGAACATGGAACTTCGCGTGTTCTTTGATACGAATAAATCAAACATCAAAGACCAATACAAACCAGAAATCGCGAAAGTTGCTGAGAAGCTAGTTGAATATCCAAACGCAACTGCTCGTATTGAAGGTCACACAGACAGCACTGGTCCACGTGCATTGAACGAACGTTTATCTCTAGCTCGTGCTAACTCTGTTAAATCTGCACTTGTTAACGAATACAACGTAGATGCATCTCGTTTGTCTACTCAAGGTTTCGCTTGGGATCAACCGATTGCTGACAACAACACTAAAGAAGGTCGTGCTATGAACCGTCGTGTATTCGCGACAATCACTGGTAGCCGTACTGTTCTAGCTGAACAACCAGTTGCTCAATAATTCGTTATTGAACACTGATTAAAAAAAGCGACTCTTTGAGTCGCTTTTTTTATGGCTGTTTTTTGCATACACTTGCTGCTCGAAACTGATTTTGAGTTAAAGCATGAGCATAGAACTCCCTGAAGACTTACAAAGTCTGGAAGCTAATAGTGGTATTTATGCGATCTGGATGATTTTTCATCATTATGGAGTGGATCTGCATATTCCTGATCTAGTGCAATTGACACAACATAATGATGAGATGGGAACTTCAAGTATTGCGCTCGCTGTTGCCCTCAAAACATTGGGACTCGATGTTGAGTTTTTTACAGAAACTGATCCCGATAAACAGCCGCTTGAAATCCAGTTTTATCAAAAAGCACAAGAACTCAAAGTGCCTGTTCATGAATATCCACTTTCTTATACAGATATTCAAAAATTAGTGGATAAAGGCCGTTTTGTAATTGTATTCTACGACACGCTGGAAGAGGTGGGGAACCATTCATTAATTTATGAAATCAATGAAAAAGAAATCAGTTTCTTTGATAGTTTTGATGCTATGCCTATAGAAGTCTTCGAACAGCAGCGTCGAGTAGAAGGTATTTGTCAGCAAGTCATCGTGATTGATGATCGTAATTTTGTCATGCGTCATAGCTGATTTCAGAATATAAAAAAGCAGCCACTTGAGCTGCTTTTTTAATAAAGGTGAGATATTAGTCTTTTTCAATATTCATCGGTCGAACATCCATCTCCTGATAAGAAACCAGTTTGGTTTTATATTTCCATTTATAACCTAGCCAAATCACCAAGAATAATAAAATACCGATATAAGTAGAAAGGACAGCCAACCACTCACCATCTAGGACAGCTTGATAATTCTGACCTAATACGACAATTGAACAAAGAATGAAGGCAAACCAAGGTGCGAACGGGAAGAATTTAGCTCTATAGGCCAGACCTTCAAGTTGATAGCCTTGAGCCAGATAACCTTTACGGAAGCGATAATGTGAGATCGCAATCCCGAGCCAGACAATGAAGCCACACATACCTGACATATTCAGCAACCAGTTAAACACTTCCTGCTCGCCAAAGAATGTGGTCAAGAAACATAGTGCCGCAATCGCCGTTGTCGCATACAGGGCATTCATCGGTACACCGCGTGGATCCAGATGGGCAAACAGCTTAGGTGCACTGCCTTTACGCGCCATATCGAACAGCATACGGGTAGAAGAATACATGCCTGAGTTACCCGCAGACAGAATCGCCGTCAGAATTACCGCATTCATCATACTGGCTGCAAAAGCAAAACCTGCTTTCTCATACAATAAAGTGAATGGAGAAAGGGTAACGTCTTCTGTTGCAGCTGCCTGTAATAGACGTGGATCATTATAAGCAACCAATGTACCGATAATGAAAATACACACGATATAGAACAGCAGGATTCGCCAGAAGATCTGCTTGATTGCGACTGGAATGGTTTTTTGCGGATCTTTAGATTCACCAGCGGCTACACCAACCATCTCGGTTCCCTGGAACGAGAATCCGGCAATCATGGCAACACCAATAAGGGCCTGGAAACCACCAACAAAAGGCGCTTCACCCACGCTCCAGTTTGCAAATGCTGAAGCACCCGGTGTGAGCATGATCTTGGCAATCATCCAGATCCCGATGATGATAAAGGCAATAATCGCCAGTACTTTCACCAAAGAGAAGAAGAATTCTGATTCACCAAAACCTTTTACTGTGAGGGCGTTAATCCCAAAGATCACAGCGAGGAAGATCGCACTCCAGTAAAAGCCGGGAATATCAGGGAACCAGAATTTCATAATGAACTGTACGGCAACCAGTTCAAAGGCAACGGTAATCGCCCAGTTGTACCAGTAGTTCCAGCCTAAAGCGAAACCGAAACCACTTTCGACATATTTGGTGCCGTAGGTAAAAAATGCGCCCGAGGTCGGATTATGAGTCGCAAGTTCTCCAAGGCTGGTCATCAAGAAATAAATCATTATGCCAATCAAGGCATAGGCGAGAAGTGCACCACCCGGGCCTGCGCTGGCAATGGTCGCACCTGAAGCCAGGAATAAACCTGTACCGATAGACCCGCCAATCGCGATCATATTGAGATGACGAGCACCAAGCTTACGCTGCAGCTGCACGCTGTTCTGAGTTTCGCTCATCATGATTCCTTAGCATTTTTTTGAGTGCTGGCGAAGAGCACTTTAAAACCTTGTTGATCAGTTTTGACTGTACATTGACCAAAACTTTGTTCAATTAAAATTGGATAATTTAAGAAGCGGTTTGCCACAATCCACAATTCACCGCCAGACTTGAGATGACGACGCGAAGTCTTACATAGAGTTTCGCTGGCCGCATAGTTGGTTTGGATTCCCTGATGGAAAGGGGGATTGCTGACAATGGCATGTAAAAAAAGCGGTGCATCTTCAATACCTGATACAGCTTTAATTTCCAGCTGCTGAGGACTGAGCTGATTTTTCTCAAATGTCATTTGGGTAGAAGCCAAGGCAAAGGCATCCACGTCCAGAGCAAAAATACGGTTCTCAGGATTCAGTTTGGCTAAATAAGCACTGATCACGCCTGCACCACAGCCAAAGTCGGCAATCTTGCCTGAAGTCACCTGAGATAAATAGGGTAAGAACACCGCTGTTCCTACATCCAGGTGATCCTGACTGAATACACCTGGAAGTGCACAAATCTGCAAATCACCTTTTGGTGTGGCCACTGTATAGGTCTGTGCCCAATCTGCCAACGCTTTTGCTTCGACCGTGCAGTCTAGAGTCAATTGCCACAATTGGCAATGTCGTGCGCTGTCGAGCTTGATGAGTTTACCATAAGCCTGTAGCTGCTTTGCCGCACGCTCTACGCCACCTTTCTTTTCACCCACAAGAAAGACACTGCTGCCTTGTTTTAATCGGGCTGCAATATTGTGAATCAGATAATTCAATAATTCTTTTGATTTAGGTACGAAAATAACCGCCTGATCAAATTCTTGATCAGGAAATTCTGCACCGAAATGAATCTGAGCCTGCTGTGACTGGAAATATTGAAAATCATTATAATTCCATGTCCAAACAAAGGGCTGGATAGATTCACCACATTCAGCAAGAAGCTCATCGGTCGGGGCATTTACCAGCAATACGCGACCAGACAAATAATCATATTGTCTTAATAAAACTTCGCTTTTAGGATCCATAGATCTCTCTCCAATAGAAAAAACACTGTCCGAGTCCAACCCAGACAGTGTTCTTTGGACATGAAATTACTTCTTTACTTCAGGAAGTACAATATTCAATATGAGGGCTGCAATACCGCCTGTCGCAACACCGGAACTAAAGATGTTACGGAATAATTCAGGAAGATGTTCCAGAATCTGAGGTACCTGTGCAACGCCTAAGCCAAGTGCAAGCGAGATTGCAATGATCAGCAGGGCACGACGGTCTAAGTGAATACCAGACAGGATATTAATCCCAGATGCAGCGACTGCACCAAACATCACCATCACTGCGCCACCAAGCACAGCTTGAGGAACGGCTTGGATCACACCTGCAACAGCAGGCAGTAGACCTAGAATCACGAGGAGTGCTGCGATCCAGATCCCGACATAACGGCTAGCTACACCAGTCAGCTGAATGACACCATTATTTTGTGCGAAAACTGAACTTGGGAAAGTATTAAATAAGCCTGCAAGTAGGGAGTTAGCACCATTTACCAATACACCACCTTTAATGCGATTCATCCAGGTTTGACCATCCACTGGCTGATTCGATAATTTTGATGTTGCGGTAATATCACCAATGGCTTCTAGTGAAGTCACCAGGTAAATGAATGCCATTGGAATGAATAAGCTCCATGAGAAGCTTAAACCAAAATGCATTGGGGTAGGAATCTGAACCAGAGGTGCATCTTTTAAACCATCAAAGTTGAGATGACCCATAAAGCCGGCAAGGATATAACCCACAACCAGTGCAATCAGAATTGCTGAGCTTTTTACCCAGGTAATACGCACACGGTTCAGTAAAATAATTAATGCCAGAACGGTACATGACATGATCAGGTTATCTGCATTGGCGAAAGTTTTGTCACCCATGGCTTGATAACCACCACCCATGCTGATCAGACCTTCTTTAATCAAGGTTAAACCAATCAATAGAACTACAATACCCGTTACTAGTGGAGTAATGAGTTTCTTCACCCATGGCAAAATGCGTGACACGCCCATTTCAATAAATGAACCTGCAATCACTACACCAAAGATCGAAGCCATCACCGCTTCTACCGGTGTGCCTGCAGCGACCATCGCTGAACCGATCCCGATGATTGGGCCAATAAAGTTAAAACTTGTACCCTGAACAATCAGCAAGCCTGCGCCAAAGGGACCCACTTTCTTGGATTGTAAGAAAGTTGCGATACCAGAGATCACCAAAGACATGGACAAGATCATGTTGGTGTCTTCTTTAGACACACCCAATGCCAGACAGATCAGTAAACCTGGCGTTACAATTGGGACAATAATGGCCAATAAATGCTGGAATGCGGCTAAAAATGCGATAAACGGTTTAGGACGATCTTCAAGGCCGTAGACAAGGTCAAGTTGATCTTTAGAAAGAGGAGATTGATTAAAATCAGACATGTGTCAATGCAAATTAAGGCTGGGTGGCGCTATTCTAATCGAGTTACACGTCATTACAAAAGTAATTGGAAAAAAAATTGACGCTCTCTACAAACAGTCACTGTCAAAAGTTTGTATTTTTCTGTATAATTTGCCCTCAAATTTAAAACGTATCGAATTTACATGTCAGATATTAAAACTCTCCGTAACATTGCCATTATCGCGCACGTCGACCATGGTAAAACCACTCTTGTAGACAAACTTTTGCAACAATCAGGTGCTCTCGGTGATCGCGCGGGTGAGATCGAGCGTGTCATGGATTCGAACGCGTTAGAATCTGAACGTGGTATTACCATTCTTGCAAAAAACACTGCAATCAAGTGGTTAGATAAACGTACAGATACAGAATACCGTATTAACATCGTGGACACCCCGGGACACGCCGACTTTGGTGGTGAAGTTGAACGTGTAATGTCGATGGTTGACTGCGTACTGCTTCTTGTAGATTCACAAGAAGGTCCTATGCCACAAACCCGTTTCGTAACGCAAAAAGCGTTCGCGCGTGGTTTGAAACCAATCGTAATTATCAATAAAGTTGATAAACCAAGTGCGCGTCCAGACTGGGTAATCGACCAAGTATTCGACCTGTTCGACAACCTTGGCGGTACTGACGAACAGTTAGACTTCCCAGTAGTTTATGCTTCTGGTCTTCGTGGTGTTGCTGGTCCTTCTCCAGAAGAACTTGCTGACGACATGACTCCATTGTTCCAAACAATTGTAGACATCGTTGAGCCACCAGCAGTTGACGTTGACGGTCCATTCCAGATGCAAATTTCATCTTTGGACTATAACAGCTTCGTAGGTGTAATCGGTGTTGGTCGTATCCAGCGCGGTTCAGTGAAATTAAACACTCCTGTGAGTGTGATCGACAAAGAAGGCAAAACCCGTAACGGCCGTATCTTGAAAATCATGGGTTACCATGGTCTAGAACGTGTTGATATTGAAGAAGCTTCTGCAGGTGATATCGTTTGTGTAACTGGTATCGATGCACTGAACATTTCAGATACAATTTGTGATCCTAAAAATGTTGAAGCGCTTCCAGCACTTTCTGTAGATGAACCGACTGTGTCTATGACTTTCCAGGTGAACAACTCTCCGTTCGCTGGTAAAGAAGGTAAATTCGTAACTTCACGTAATATCCGTGAGCGTCTTGACCGCGAATTGATCCACAACGTAGCACTTCGTGTTGAAGATACTGACAGTCCTGACCGTTTCAAAGTATCTGGTCGTGGTGAGCTTCACCTTTCTGTACTGATCGAAAACATGCGTCGTGAAGGCTTCGAGCTTGGTGTATCACGTCCACAAGTGATCATGAAAGAAATCGACGGTCAAATGCAAGAACCGTACGAAAACGTAACGTTTGACGTTGAAGAACAGCACCAAGGTTCTGTAATGGAACAAATGGGTCACCGTAAAGGCGAAATGACTAATATGGAAGTGGACGGTAAAGGCCGTATCCGTATTGAAGCAACTGTTCCTTCACGTGGCTTGATCGGTTTCCGTTCTGAATTCATGACCATGACTTCTGGTACTGGTATCATGACTTCAAGCTTCTCGCACTACGGTCCTGCTAAACAAGGTACTGTTGCGAAACGTCAAAACGGTGTACTGATTTCTATGGTTCAAGGTACTTGCCTGGGCTATGCACTGTTCACACTTCAAGACCGTGGTCGTCTGTTTGCTAAACCACAGTTAGAAGTTTATGAAGGTATGATCGTAGGTATCAACTCACGTTCTGACGACATGGTGGTTAACCCAACTAAAGCGAAACAGTTAACTAACGTACGTGCGTCTGGTACTGATGAAGCATTGACTCTTGTTCCAAACCTTGAATACACGCTAGAACAAGCGCTTGAATTCATTGAAGATGACGAGCTAGTTGAAGTAACACCTAAGTCAATCCGTATCCGTAAGCGTTACCTGACTGAAAACGAACGTAAACGTAACCGTTCTAAATAAGACCGGTCACTCATACGAAAAAAGCCGCTGAATCAGTTCAGCGGCTTTTTTATTGAGTAGAAATTACATACACTTAATAAATTAGTTTTAAATAGAAATCCCTAACTAATGTATAATCCATCACAAAATTGCATAAAAATACTGGTGACTTTATGAGCATTATTCAAGAATTTAAAGAATTTGCGGTAAAAGGCAATGTCATGGATCTCGCAGTGGGTGTGATCATTGGCGGTGCTTTTGGTAAAATTATCGATTCTATGGTGAAAGATATCATCATGCCTGTCGTGAGCTGGATCTTGGGTGGTGATGTTGATTACTCTAACTGGTTTGTCGTGTTAGGCGATAATCCAAATAATGTGACCAATCTGGCTGAAGCACAGGCAGCCGGTCTGAATGTCTTTGCTTATGGTAATTTCTTGACCATTCTCATTAACTTCCTGTTATTGGCATGGGTTGTATTCTGGTTGGTGAAACTGATGAACAAACTGCGCCGTGATAAAGCAGAAGAAGCAGCGCCTGAACCTGAAGCGACTCCGGAAGATATTGCATTGTTACGTGAAATTCGTGATGAGCTAAAAAAATGTCCGGAAGCTTAAGCTTTTGGAGTAAATAAAAAAACGGCGTATAAGCGCCGTTTTTTTATTTTCTGACCTCTCCCTAACCCTCTCCTGAGAGGAGAGGGAACCCTAAAGGAATTAAAAATCCATCCGAAACTTAATTTCGACCAAATGAAAACCGAACTGACTTTTGATTGGGCCATGTAGAACATGTTCTGCAGCAGTAAAGACCAGTTTATCAATCACTGGAACAAGTTGGCCTTTTTTTACTTCACCGAGTTCACCACCACGTTTGGCAGAGTTACAGGTCGAATATTGTTTGGCAATCTTAGAAAAATCTGCACCTGCCAGAATCTTCTTCTTAAGCTGTTCAGCCGTATCTTTATCCTTCACCAGAATATGACGGACAATCGCAGTCTTCATGATTTCTTACCTCGTACAGCAGCCACACGCTTAGGTGAAAGCTTTACCTTTTTTAGCGGCTGGCATTCAGGACAATAGACGGATGCGCGCTGGCCGAGCTTGATATTTTCTAGTGTCGTTTCGCAGTTCACGCACATTTCTCCTGCACGGCCATAAGCCAACAGCGTCTGCTGGAAATAACCATTTTCTCCCATAGCATTGGTGTAGTCGCGTAAGGTAGAACCACCTAAGTCAATCGCCTGTTTTAAAATACGCTTGATCTCAACCACCAGTTTTTCAATCTGTTCGAAACTCAAACTTGAGGCTGGCTGGGCTGGATGAATACCCATATTGAACAGGCTTTCAGTTGCATAGATATTGCCTACGCCGACCACGAAATGGTTATCCATAATTGCAACTTTGGTGCCAACGTTTTTATTTTTTAGTTTTTCAAATAGATATTCGGCATTAAAAGCATCGCTTAATGGCTCCGGCCCAAGCGTATCAATCAGTTTGCTTTGTGATTGAGCGTCTAACCAGAGAATACAGCCGAAACGGCGCGGATCATGGTAACGCAGCTGGATCTCTTCAAACTGGATAATCAGATGATCATGCTTGCGCAATTCTTCATTGGCTTCACACAAGCGAAAGCTGCCTGACATACCCAGATGCCAGAGCATCGTATCCTGTTCAAATTGCGCCAGAATATATTTGGAACGACGCGTAAGCTGAATCAGGCGCTGTCCTTGCAGACGCGCGAGATCATCAGGAATCGGCCAACGTAAACTAGGCTGACGCACTTCAACTTTTAGCACTTGCTGATTAAGAAGGGGAAGGAGGCTGGTTTTGGTGGTTTCAACTTCGGGTAATTCAGGCATAACACTTAGCAGCTAATATCATGAGGCTAATATTGGGCGTTTTAAGTCTGAATGCAAGTCCTGTTTGAATAGAAGTTATAAGCAGGACATTCAAAAATATTTTAACAATTGGTTAAAAAATAAACTTTAATATTGAGATGGTTTCAGATCCAAATAATAAAAATAGGAAGTATATTGTTTGATTTTTAGTATTTAACTTACTGAAAAATATAAATTCTATAGAATTTATTGTTATATAAAATATCTTTTCTTATAACTCAAAGTTTTACTAATAATAAAAAAATTGCTGCGTTTTTAAGTGAAAAGTTATGTAACGTTCTGTATCAAGTCATACAGGGCATGCATCAGGCTGCCTTTACTCTCTCCATATGTTTAGGTTTTATATGAAAAAGTTAAGTCTAGCTTTATTGCCATTGATGGCAGCCATGACCTCTGCGCAGGCTGAGTCTGCATTTGATTCTCAAGGACAGTACCTATTAGGTGACTGGAATGGAAAACGTACTGAACTTGCTCAACAAGGTGTCAAATTTGAAGCAAACTTGCTGACAGATACAGCATATCTGGCTGATGGCGGACGTAATGAAGGGGCTGATCCTCTAACTTCTGCACAGTTATGGTTAGGTACACAGTTAGACATGGAAAAACTGGCAGGTTGGGATGGCGTAACGGTTCGTGCAGTTGCGACTGCACGTCAGGGACAAAGTACATCGGTACGTGATTTACAAGTATCTCAAACAGTACCGCATATGGCTAATGTGCAAGGAACATTTGGCCGTGGTAACCAGGACAGCCGTTTAACCGAACTTTCAATTGAAAAGAACTATAAGGATCAAGGTCTGAGTATTAAAGCTGGTCGTCTGGGTCTGGGTATGGACTTTAACGTGATGGCTTGTGATTTTGCCAGTACAGCATTCTGTGCTGCGCAGATGGGTAAATGGCAGGGCAATATCTGGATGAATACCCCAGTCGCACAATGGGGTGCACGTGTAAAACAGCAGTTAAATCCTGAAGTTGCTGTACAAGTCGGTGTTTATGAATTTAATCCAGATAATGGTAATGCCAAAGCCGAAGGTCAGGGCTGGAGTCTGGATACCGACAATGCTGATGGTGTGACCATTCCTGCAGAAGTAATCTGGACACCAAAATCATTGGTAAATGGTTTGCCTGGCAGCTATCGTGTAGGCGGTATGTATAACACTGCTGATGATGTTGCCAACCAGAAAGATGTTGCGACAGGTGAAGGAAAAAACCGCACCTTTGCGGGCTGGTTAGCTGTAGAGCAGCAATTGACTTCAACGGGTAATGACCGTCAGGGTTTACACTCATTCGCTAACTTTACCTGGCATGATCGTGATACCAATAAAGTAGATAATTCACAACAGTTGGGTCTGAAATATATTGGTCTGGTGGATAGCCAGCCGAATGATATATTGGGTTTAGCGGTTAACCGTGTACATGTAAATGACCGCTTTGCAGATTCACGTCCAATTTATGATGCGAGTGCCGAATACAATATCGAACTCAACTACAGCTATAACGCAACAAAATGGCTGATGCTACGTCCAAACCTGCAATACGTTATAAATCCGGGATCTAGCAATCAAGTGGATAATGCATTGGTGTTAGGTTTGACTACACGAGTGATCTTCTAAAAAGAATTTAATCACGTTATAAATAAACAGGCTCATCAGAGCCTGTTTTTTATTTTTTGGTAAAAAGTTCTGAAAAGCCACTTCACAAAAAGAGGGAATACCGCGTGTCACTACTATTTCAGCCGGTTCAGTTTGGATCATTGCAACTTAAAAATAAAATTGTGATTGCCCCGATGTGTCAGTACTCTGCAACCGAGCAAGGTGAAATCACTTACTGGCATGAACAACAATGGGCCAATTATGCCTTATCCAGTGCAGGTCTTTGCATTGTGGAAGCCACCGCTGTACAGCCTGAAGGGCGCATCAGTTATGCCGATTTAGGGCTTTGGAATGACCAGCAGGCCAGCCAGATCAAAACCTTATTGCAAAAGGTCAAGTCAATTTCTCCAATGCCTTTTGCAATTCAACTCGCACATGCAGGCCGTAAAGCTTCTACAGATAAACCTTGGGGTGGCAAAGGGCAGTTCGCCCCAGATCATTCACTCGGTTGGCAAACTGTCTCTGCCAGTGATATTCCTTTCCAGACTCATGAACATCCACCTAAGTCTTTAAGTGTTGATGAAATCCAGCAAGTAATTCAGGATTTTGCAGCCAGTGCAAAGCGGGCGGTTGAAGCTGGCTTTGAACTGATTGAACTACATGCAGCACATGGTTATTTACTGCATCAGTTCATGTCACCGTTATCGAATCATCGTCAGGATCAATATGGCGGTTCATTTGAAAACCGTATTCGTCTGACGCTTGAAGTATTTGAAGCAATAAAAGCCGCCGTACCAGAAGGTTTTCCAATTGGTGTTCGTATCTCAGCAACGGACTGGATGGATGGCGTAGAAAGTTGGGATGTAGAATCTTCAGTCGAACTATCCAAAGAACTGGAGAAACTGGGTGCAGTCTATATTCACGTTTCGAGTGCAGGTTTACATGTAGATCAGAAAATTGATGTGCATCCGAATTATCAGGTCCCTTTTGCTGAAGCGATTAAAAAGGACGTGAATATTCCAGTCATTGCTGTGGGTTTGATTACCGATGCACAGCAGGCAGAAGGCATACTGGAGTATAAACAGGCTGATGCGATCGCGATTGCACGTGCCTTGCTTTATGATCCACGCTGGCCTTGGCATGCCGCAGTAACGCTGGATGAAAAAATAGCAATTTCTCCACAATATTTACGTTCTGCACCGCATGGCTTAAATCAGTTGTTTGAATCGTTTTAAGGCTATTTTTTCTTAGAAAGGCTTATAATAACGCATCTCAAACAACAGGACATTTCATATGATTATTGCGGTAATTGTGCCCATATTTTTATTATTGGCACTAGGTTACCTGAGTGTGAAATGTCAAATTCTAAAAAAAGAACAGGTCGAAATGGTAGGGGCCTTTGTCATCAAAGTGGCCTTACCGTTACTGTTCTTCCAGTTTTTAGCCTCTAAAGATCTGCATGAAATCTGGTATTTTGAATACTTTGCGGTCTATACCTCTGTCACTTTATTACTTTATGGTTTCAGCTTCTGGCTGATGCACCGTCAGTTCCGGAATACCTCCTCGCATAGTGCTGTTCTGTCCTTAGGGGCAGCAATGTCCAATACCGGATTGATCGGTACAGCAGTACTCACTTTATTGGTGGGACAGCATGCAATGACCTATACCTCTCTGGTGGTCATCATTGAAAGCATGATCCTGATTCCGATGGTGTTGATCCTGGCTGCACTCGGTACCCAACATCAAGCCAATCTGGGTAGTCTTGTGAAAAGTACCATTCTCATGCTGTTCAAGAACCCTTTATTTATGGGGGTGATGCTGGGTATGGCCTGTGCGATTTTTGAAATTCGCTTGCCAATTTATCTGGACCAGGTCTTTGCCATGATTGGACAGACTGCCTCACCTTTGGCGCTGTTTGCGATTGGTGGCGGAATCGTGGGCATGAGCCTGAAATATGTGAATCTGCAAAGTTTCTATTTGGTATTTTCCAGCAATATCCTGATGCCGATCCTGATGTATCTAGGTCTTAGTCGACTGACTCACCTGAGTCAGGAAATGATCTATGCTGGGACTTTGATTGCAGCACTGCCTATGCCAACGATTTTCGGTATGTTAGGACAAGCATACGGCCTCAATGAGCGAACCTTAACCCCTTTATTGATGAGTACTATCGCAGGTTTTGTGGTTGCCAGTGGACTTATTACTTTGTGGTGGAGTTAAACAAGCTGACTTACAAATCTATATCCCATAAAAAAGCTCCAATAGGAGCTTTTTTATTTTGATTAAGTCTGATCAACTTTTTTTGGCAGGTGCTTTTTTCTGTTCAGCAATCATTTTATCCACTGCTGCTAGAGATTCTCTGGCCTTAGGAATATTTTCCTGTGCCAGGGCCGCAAAGATCTTTTTCGCTTCAGGCAGGTTTTGCGGAACAATACTACCGTTGGCAAACATATTGCCAATCGCCATGAGGGCGGGGATATAGCCTTTTTTCGCCAGATCCTGAATACTGCTCAAGCCTTGCTGGATCGGCTTTTCATTCTTGGTTTTAAAGCCGTTGCTGATGTCATATAAGGCTTTGGCATGAATGGCCGGCATATTACCCTTGCTAATCAGAGGCTGTAATTTTTTCAAAGCCTGCTGGTCAGAAGCTGTTGTACCTTCAGCAAATAAAAGTATAGCTAGATCTACGGTTGCTTCATCGAAATTGGCTGCCGATGCACGTTCCAGGTATTGTTTGGCTTTGCCCAAATCCTGCTTAAGGCCTAAAGTACCACCGGTATAATTCTTGCCCAGTACATAGTTGGCCACCGGATAACCTTTGCTGGCAGCCTGTTCATATAGCTGAATAGCCTTTTTTTCGTCCTTGGCAGTGCCTTGGCCAGTTTGCGTTAAATAGCCTAGGTTATAGATAGCCTGTGCATTTCCCTGGCTGGCCAGTTTGCTTAAAGCATCGTAGGCACCCTTGAAATTCATGGCATTCACCATCTCTTCAATTTTGGCAAATTGAGGGTCAACTGGGGCATTTGAAGTGTTTGCTAGGGCAAATTGGCTGGACACTGCAAGAATTGCAGCAAGTACTAATTTTTTCATTGTTCCGATAACCTTAATTTTTCTAACACCTAATTCCATGGTGCGATTTTTGTCGTTTTCATCTACATCATAAGACGATTTCAGGCTTTGTAAATACTGAATATGTGACTAATTACAAATTATTTGAGAATCATATAGGAGATGAATCAATAAAAGCGTGCTCGGTTTAAGGTGTGTTTTATTCAGTCAATCTTTGTCTATTTAATTGTTTAGCCTAATAAAAATAAAAAAGCCAGAATTGAATTCTGGCTTTTGCATCAAGATAACAGGTTATTATTGTGGACGTGCCACATCACCACTTAAAGCTTCAGGCAATTCCAGAACTTGTACATCCAGCTCAGCCAATGCTTCAGGTTTGGCAACTACCAAAGCCTGATAACCCTCATCTGTACCAATGCTATTGACCACTTCGACGTCATTGTGCAGCTTGGTCGCAACAGCAGGTGCTTCACCTGTACCTTGAATCAAATGCAACCAGTGTTTTGGCTTGGCTTTGAACCATAAGCGAGCAATCACTTCCTGACCCAGATAACAGCCTTTGTCATAGTGAATGCCTTCACGTTGATGAAGACGCAATTCCTGTGGCTGGAACAGGGTCGCAGTAGTTGCTTGAATCCAAGCCTGACCTGAAGCAATAGCTTGCTGTTGCCAAAGGGTAATATCCGTTTCAGTTTCAACAAAATCAGTCTGGATATCATTAATAACTGGATAAACCGGGCCAACCTGTTCCAGTTTCATTTTTGAAAATGCACCAAACTTTTTAATATGGCTGGCCAGTTCTGCTGCCTGATCTTCAGGGCTGACAATTTCAAAGCTTTCCGGATTAATTTTTTTCAACCAGATACCAAACTGGATACGTCCTTTCAAGCTACAGATCGCTGTATAGCGAGTCAGGTTTTCAGCCAGAGTTTCGACATTTAAAGTAACTTGACCCTGAAGGAATTTTTGCGCATCTACTCCATTCAGCGTAAATAAGGTAAAAGCAGGAGATGTTGCCATGATCAGCCTCAGTTTGAATACTAAAAATCAATCAAACTATTGTGCAGCAAGCATTTAATAGAGGCAAACAAAAAAGCCAACAATCGGGATCATTGGCCTTTTCAGGAGTGTCTAATTAGTGATGATGCGACGAGGTTGGCAGAGGTGAATCACAAGGGAATTTGCCTCCACAGACCCGTACCGTTTCCATCATGCCCTGATCTTCATGATCGAGGATATGACAGTGCTGTACAAAATCACCTTCAAATTTCTTGTAATGACTGCGAAGAATAAATTTATAGTTTGCTTTGATAAACAGGGTATCTTTGAATTGTCCTTTCATGCCACGATATTGCACATCATCTGTGTCATTATCATCAGGCGCTAATTCACTCACATCAACTTCTTTAGATTCGCCATTAGGACCAGTGACAGTTTTTAAGATTTTAACAATCTGGAATGGATTAACATGAATATGGAAAGGATGGCCACCAAAAGCTTCGGTCGTCAGTTCCCATTCATCCGTCTGCCCAATTTGTAACTGACGTACATATTCACGATCCGGATCTTTGGCATGTGTCCGACCGACTGATCCTTCGCCATCAAATGCATCTCCAAAACTGAGTAAGTCACCATCTTCTTTATGGCGGAAGCCAAATTTAAGACCATTTGCGAAAGCCAGTTCAAATTTACTGTACTGTTTTGGTCTGGAAGCGACCAGCTTGTCAATTGCAGGAGTCATTAGGGATGGATGATCGGTAAAGGCAGTAAGATCAAGTTTGGATAACTGAGTCTGAATCTCTTTGCTTAAACCAATTTTTTTCGCGCGCTCTTGCAGGAACTGGGCAGGAGTCTGCGCTTTTGTTTTGCTTGCCTGTACATTGACCCATCCCAGTAGTTGGGCATTGAAAGGGTGGTTTGGAGCTAGTTGAGGAGTAATTTGACCCGTTGGGATCGGTGCATTCACTTCATCCTCAATATTTAATTTGGAGTCATAAATACAGTATTTATTGGTGGTTGGGAAGGTAACCATTGCATCATGACGATAACCAGGCTGGAACACAGACAGTGTTCTGCGCTGTACCTGAGTCATGGTCAAACCATCTTGAGCAATCGTATAAACAGGTAAGCTTTTTAAACTCTCATTAAACTCTTTTAGATCTGCTTCCTGATATGCCAGACAGGCTTTAAGGGTGTCTGCGGCGCTAAATTTACTGGAGTTTGGCAGTTCTTTAATAATCAAACCAATGGTGTCGCGTACACCACCATGAATCATGCGCCAGCGATTAAAAGCATTCTGTTTAACTTTGATCTCCCCTAAAACTTTACCATTGATAGACGTATAAAAGTTCTGGCCGGCCCAAGAGCCAGGATTAGCGATATCTGTATAATCTTCAAGTAATCCTAAGCCTTTACCTTCGCAATTGTTGGGAGGGTCAAATTTTACATCCGGGTCAGGGTTAGAGCATCGATATTGAATTTGCTGGAATAGCAGGATGTTTTCATTTGGATAGCTATTTTTTTCTTTCCATAAAATGTCCATATCGCCTGTTTCAGTGACTTTGCCATTTTTCACTTTTGGTGTTCTTGAGCCTTCTACAATTAATGGGCCTGCCATACCACTCGATACCTGAATAGCCGTTGAGCCATGCAGATGAGCGTGATACCAGTAGGTTCCTGCCGGATGATTCGGCTCCATTTTGTACTGATAGTCAAATTTTTCCTGAGGTTTAAATTTCAGGAAAACATTATCACTATTGCCTTGAGGGCTTACCCAGAAGCCATGAGTATGCAGGTTGGTGGTATTAAAGCAATGTGGATCATTCACATTATCCACTTTGTCTGGGCAGGTGGATTTCTGTTCAGGTGGAAGCTGGTTATTGAGGTTAATTTTCAGGGTTTCACCTTGTTTGACCCGGATCTGCGGACCAATTAAAAGGTCTTCAACAGACTCTCCAGCTTTTTTCTTGTTAAACAAGCTGGCATTAGTGAGATAACCTCTGACGAACAGTTGATCCCAGGTACTATTTCTCGGATTGTAAATCTTGCCGGTTTTATAAGCGACGATCAGTTCATGGGTGCCCTTGGAATTTTTTTGCAATAGGGGCGGATTGCTAATCAAAGTATCGGGTGCTGTTGGAGAAGGTTGTGGATTGTTGGGATTATTGGGAGTGGTAGGTGGGTTAGGGTTGTTGGGAGTTGGCGGTTTAGGATTGGAGGGATTTTTACCTCCATTCCAGCTTGCTGCCAGTACAGCGATCACTGCAGCAACGATACCAAGAATGGCGAGTTGTATCATTGTAATCACCCTTATGTGCTTTTGTGATGAGTGTTGTTGTTGTGAAGTAATTCGAGGGTAGATTTACAAAGTTGAGATACAGACTGTTATCACCAAATTAGGGGGAGGGCGACAGACGGTAAGCTAAAATGACGTGTGTAAAGTATTTTAGATAGGGATGCATTTTATAAGCTCATGTTTATGAATCATTGTCCTATAAATATTTAACGTATTTCTAAAATTGTAAGAAAGTCTTAAAAAATATATGGAATTGAGAATGTAACTTATTTCGGGGTATGTCTAACCTGAAAAATGATTTTTTCGCCTACACTCATCGAGCCATATCTGCAATGAAATTTACCATTTTCGGTTAAGAGTTATGCTTAACACTGAAATAAAAAAATATAGATTCAGTTTTTTATTAAATGAGCTATTTCTAAAATTAAAAAATTCTAAGCTTTGATTTCATATGAAATTTATCCTTAAACTCATTCCAAGAAATTGATTATTTTTTATGCTGTTATCAACATCTCATACTAAAGAATGAGACAGATTTAGGCCTATTTTTCAGAAAAAATGCAATTTAGAGTCAAAATTCTAAAGTATGGGTCAGTAATTTTGGTAAAAATACCATTTTTAGTATTTAAGCTTTTGAAAATTATAAGATTTGGGAAATAGACTTTCGACAGCGTACAATGCCTTTATTAAAAAACAAGTCATCAAGATATTTTGATGAATAAAAAGAGTAATGAAAGAGGGCAGGCAAGCTATGAACAATAACTACCGGAAACCGTTGCAAGGTACCCAGCTGGAATATTATGACGTGCGTCAAGCCGTAGAAGATATTCAGCCAGGCGCATATGCCAAACTTCCTTATACATCTAAAGTGCTGGCCGAGCAGCTGGTACGCCGTTGCGACCCTGCGATTTTAGAACAGTCTTTACGCCAGTTGATTGAGCGTAAACAGGAACATGATTTTCCTTGGTATCCGGCGCGTGTAGTGTGTCATGACATCTTAGGGCAAACAGCACTGGTCGATCTTGCCGGTCTGCGTGATGCGATTGCCGATCAAGGCGGTGATCCGTCTAAAGTCAATCCTGTGGTGCCGACCCAGCTGATCGTCGATCACTCGCTGGCAGTCGAATATGGCGGCTTCGATCCGGATGCATTTGAGAAAAACCGCGCGGTAGAAGATCGCCGTAACGAAGATCGTTTCCATTTTATTGAATGGACCAAAACCGCTTTCGAAAATGTCGATGTAATTCCTGCGGGTAACGGCATCATGCACCAGATCAATCTGGAAAAAATGTCACCAGTCATTCAGAACCGTGATGGCGTGGCATTCCCGGATACCTGTGTGGGGACTGACTCGCATACTCCACATACGGATGCGCTAGGCGTGATTTCAGTCGGTGTTGGTGGATTAGAAGCTGAGAACGTGATGCTGGGCCGTGCATCATGGATGCGTTTGCCAGACATTATCGGTGTCGAACTGGTAGGACAGCGTCAGCCGGGCATTACCGCAACGGATATTGTTTTAGCTCTAACCGAATTCCTGCGTAAAGAACGTGTGGTTGGTGCTTATCTGGAATTCTTCGGTGAAGGCGCAGACAGCATGTCAGTCGGTGATCGTGCCACGATTTCCAATATGACCCCGGAATATGGTGCAACTGCAGCCATGTTCTATATTGATCAGAACACCATTGATTATCTGACGCTGACTGGTCGTGAATCTGAACAGGTCAAACTGGTTGAAACCTATGCGAAAGAGATTGGCCTGTGGTCATCAGAAATGACTCAGGCAGAATATCCACGTGTATTGCGTTTTGACCTATCGACTGTCACCCGTAACATCGCTGGTCCATCCAATCCACATGCGCGTGTATCAACGTCTGACCTGAAAGAAAAAGGCATTGCGGGTGTGGTAGAAAACCGTACGGATGGTTTAATGCCAGATGGTGCGATCATTATTGCGGCAATTACTTCGTGTACCAATACGTCTAACCCACGTAATACCGTGGCAGCAGGCTTGTTGGCACGTAAGGCTAATGAACTTGGTTTAGTGCGTAAACCGTGGGTTAAATCATCTTTTGCTCCGGGTTCTAAAGCAGCGGCGTTGTATTTGGAAGAAGCAGGCGTACTAAAAGATCTGGAGAAACTGGGCTTTGGTATCGTGGCCTATGCATGTACCACCTGTAACGGCATGTCTGGTGCGCTTGATCCGAAGATTCAGCAGGAAATTATCGACCGTGATCTGTATGCGACAGCAGTCTTGTCGGGTAACCGTAACTTTGATGGCCGTATCCATCCTTATGCAAAACAGGCTTTCCTGGCATCTCCACCGCTTGTCGTGGCTTATGCGATTGCCGGTACCATTCGTTTTGACATTGAGAAAGATGCACTAGGCACAGACAAAGATGGCAATCCGATTTACCTGAAAGACATCTGGCCATCGGATGAAGAAATTGATGCTTTGGTGAAAGAGTCCGTGAAGCCGGAACAGTTCAAGAAAGTGTATATTCCGATGTTCGATCTGGGTGAGCGTGAGCAGGCAGCAAGTCCGCTGTATGACTGGCGTCCGCAAAGTACTTATATCCGCCGTCCGCCATACTGGGAAGGGGCATTGGCTGCACCGCGTACTCTGGCAAATATGCGTCCGTTAGCCATCCTTGGCGATAACATTACTACCGATCATTTATCTCCATCGAATGCGATTGTGTTGGATTCGGCAGCAGGTCAATATCTGGCGAAAATGGGCTTGCCTGAGGAAGACTTTAACTCGTATGCAACGCACCGTGGTGATCACCTGACTGCACAGCGTGCAACCTTGGCGAATCCGAAGCTGTATAACGAAATGGTGGTGCGTTCCGACGGTACCATTAAGCAAGGTTCTAAAGCACGTGTCGAGCCGGAAGGTGAAGTGATGCGTATGTGGGAAGCGATTGAAACCTACATGAACCGTAAGCAGCCGCTCATCATTGTTGCAGGTAAAGATTATGGTCAAGGTTCAAGCCGTGACTGGGCTGCGAAAGGTGTGCGTCTGGCAGGTGTAGAAGCGATTGTGGCTGAAGGCTTTGAACGTATTCACCGTACGAATCTGGTCGGTATGGGTGTACTTCCACTTGAGTTTAAGCCGGGTACAGATCGTAAAACTTTGAAGCTGGATGGTACTGAGCTATATAGCGTGATCGGTAATATTGCGCCACGTTCGACTTTGACTCTGGTGATTGAGCGTGTGACTGAAGATGGCAAAAAACAGACCATTGAAGTGCCGGTGACTTGCCGTCTGGATACTGAAGAAGAGGTTTCTGTGTATGAAGCGGGTGGGGTATTACAGCGCTTTGCGCAGGATTTCTTGGAAGGGAATGTGGCTTAATTTTTATTAAATCTTCCCCCAACCCTCCTTTGAAAAAGGAGGAAGTTCCCCATTGCTGTCCCATAGTTTGCTTTAAATAAAAAAACCTGAGTCCTAACAGTTAAAATATGAGTGCAAACAAACACTTTAACGACCAGGATTCAGGTTTTGTCCCATCAGAATACCGTATTTCATGAGCTA
>NZ_VPDK01000034.1:0-32907 GCF_013417725.1 Acinetobacter sp. YH12233 | reverse complement strand
AAAATGTATATCGTTGGCAGAAGAAATTATTTAGACCAGTTATCAAAAACTTCATTGATGACTTTATTCTCGATAAAAATCATCTGCTACCACAGAGAATCTATAAATAATAGTGCGTAAGTCCTATTATATATCTTTTAATTACACTATTTACTTAAATTTACTTATTCTGCCAACTTAATTGAACTATAAGATTACGGCAAAATTCCATTAACGGCAGATATAAAAAAGCCTTGTAGTCTCTCCCAAAACTACAAGGCTTAGCGGCTGTAAGTTTCCTCTTTCACTTACTTCACTGTAAGTTCGCTGTCTGATGACATTCTTGTTCTTATTATGCGATTTATACCCAACTTTCCGTGTTGAGTTCTTTTGTGTGACCAATCTTCTCAAAAACCGAGTAAAAGCTCCATGCGCCAATTTCCTGAATCCATGTAAGCATTTACCTACAACAGTTATTTATTTTTTGCCAATAGATTGTTGCATTGTTCAAGTATTTTTTCGCTTAAGCCACTCTTTCGTGTGGTTCTGACGCATAGCGCTTGTGTAAACGCGTCGCGATCTACCAGTAAGCTCACAACTTTTTTGGCCCGGGTAATTGCTGTATAAATCAGTTCCTTACTCAGCAAATTTTTGGCCTGTTGATCGAGTACTACAGCCGTATGAGTAAATTCTGAACCTTGCGATTTATGAATCGTCAAAGCAAATGCCGTTTCGATACTTTTCGGCAAGCGGGTCGCCAGTACCCATTTTTCCAGGCTCGGGAAATACACTTCAAATTGTGACTGCCCTTCTTGCTCCCGCCAGAAACAAATGCCGATATCACCATTGGACAGACCCAGCTGATAATCGTTATAAGTCATCATCACTGGTCGGCCGGTATACCAGTCGCCTTGTTTTAACTTGCCTACACTGGCCAGAAAACGCTGTTCAATCTGCTGATTGATTTTATTCAAACCCAGATCACCATGCCGGATTGCTGTAAGAATCCGGTAATGATCAAAGTACTGAATTGCCTGCTGCACATATTGATCAAAATCAGCCTGATCCTGAGCCAGCTTGATCGCGTCTGCATAACCCTGATAGCCATACATCAGTTGATCATAATATGGGTCTAACTGTAGACCTGTAGTTGGGTTTATTTCTGACAAATATTGCAGTTGCAGCTGGTCAATTTCCACTTGGTCCAGTGCAATTGCTTGCAGCTCACTCGCAGTAACTACTTGTTGTTCAAACTGGTTTAAAACTGATGCTGGAACATGCTCCTGCTGGATAAAGTGTGCCATCGCTCCAATCCGGGCGCCTGAAGCAAAACGGCGCGTCGTGATTAAATTCACCCGGTTATCTGCCAGAACAGAAGTCTGCTGCAAGTCTGCCAGTACAGTGCCGACATCCACCGAGGCCAGCTGATCTGCATCGCCTAACAGAATTAAGCGGGCTGAATCTGGCACTGCAGCAAGGAGCATCTGTGACAGGCTTAAGTCCAGCATGGATGCTTCATCGACCACAATCACATCATAGGGCAAAGGCTGCTTGGCATGAAACCGTGGGCGTCCCAACCGGCCCAAGCCCAGTAAGCGGTGCAAAGTAACGGGTTGAACCTGCTTTAAAGCCTCCAGTTCAAAAGCGTGTAACTTTTCACTATGTAGAGCTTTTTGCAAGGCCTCTTGCATCCGCTGCGCCGCTTTACCCGTCGGAGCAGCCATCGCAATCCGGATATTGGGTAGGGCTTCATGTAGCACCGCAATAATATGTGCCAAGGTGTAGGTTTTACCGGTTCCTGGCCCACCGGTAATAATATTCAGTCCCTGCTTGGCGACCATTTCCAGCGCTTGCTTTTGCTGTGGATCTGTCAGGAGGTTACGATCACGCTCACTTAAATTTACTGGTGTGATGGCTTGTGACTTGATCCGGGCGATCTGGGTGGCGACCGCTTGTTCCAGCTGCCAATAGCGGTATAAATACAGCTGCCGGTTTTCAAAAATAAAAGGTGCAATGCCTTGAGCCTGCTGGCTACGATCCAGCACCAGATGATGCAATAGAGCGGTTTGCTCGGCACTGGCCAGAATACAACTATTACCCTCCTGCATCGCTTCAAGGAGCTGCTGAATCAGCAATTTTGCGGCAGCATCAAAGGTCGCCGAACTGAACGGTGGCTGACATAGATAGTCAATCCAGGCCATTAAATGGGCTGATTGCTGAGACACGTGAATTTGCTCATTTTCCACACAGTTATCCTCAAAGTTATCCACAGGATAATCTTCTGTTTAAACTCTTAAAATTTTATAAATCATCAAAATTATGCTGATTTTTTCTGCTCAAAATAGCCCAGAATTTCATCCAGTTTCAGAATAAATTCCAGACCAGGCTGCCAGTGATAAGCGCCTTGTTCAGCCTGACCATTCATACCGCGCAAATACAGATAAGTCGCCCCACCCAGATGCTGCTGCATGTCATATCCCTGCATGTTCACGCTTAGATAACGATGCAATGCCACCAGATATAAGGCCGCTTGCAGCCAGTAACTGGAGTGGGTCATATTCTGCTGGATGGCCTCGGCCGTGTAATGCTGCTGATCCGGCCCGAGAAAATTGCTTTTATAATCGGCAATATGATAACGCTGGCCATCAAAATAAACCAAATCGATAGAACCGGTCAGATAGCGTGCCGATTTTGCCTCATTAAAATCAGGCATGAGAATATCATGCTCGGCAAACAGTTGCTGGATCTGACGAATCTGTAACGGTGCATCGGTTAAAGACAGATAAAACGGAAACTCGGACAGATACGCACCTTGCTGCAACTGTTCCAGGCTGAAGTCTTCCTGTAGGGGTGCAGCCAGAATTTCTTTGAGCCAGTCATGAACCCGATTGAGTAGAAGATCCTCAGTCATCTCATCAATGAAATGATCGAATGCCTGCTGAAAAACGGCTTCTACATCCAGTTGCGCTGCTGTCTCAGCAGGCGTCATCTGCGCTATTTCCTGTTCGAAAAACTGGATAAAAGGTTCATCATCCAGTTCTGTAAAATAGCGCTGAAACTGCCCTAAGAAGTTCAACCATTCAGAGTGATCGAATGTTTGAGCTGAACGGAAAAATTGCTGCCATTCCTGACGATAAGCTTCACTCTGATTATGCAGGCGAATTCCGGTCAGGATTTTATAATTCAGGCTGGAGAGTACTTTTTGCATACTCTGCTGCAATTTTTCCGGCTGCATTTGACCTTGACGGGCCACCTGACTGAACAGGGTCTGTAAATTCACACAGGCCGTCTGATAGCTCGGGGTAAATGCCTGCTGTAACAATGGACGAATATGAAAGGCCTGATGAAATTTCTCTTTCAGTTCCTGCCAGATTTGTGGCGCCGTATTTTTAAAACGACGACGGATTTCCAGATTCCAGTAGCTGCGATCCTGAAAATCGATATGCTCAAAAATACTGTGCAGGAAGGTTCCGGCCACCGTGCCTTTAGGAAAATTCAGCTTGATCCAGTCCAGTGGTTGGCTGGCTACCTGCTGTTCCAGTTCCAGCAGATTCATTTCATCTGCGGCACTGTCCGGACGTTCAGAAGCAATGACCAGATCATCCTGCAATATTGCCTGATGCGGGAGATGCTGTGACAGTGCAGTAAAACTGGTTTTAGTCCGCGGATAGAACTGTCGCTCCGGTAAAGGATGAGCCTGCATCTGTAACGGTGCTTCTGTCTGTTTTGCCACAATTCTAGGCGGCTCAGAAGCCAGAGGTTGTTCCAGCAGACTTAGGGCATGCTGAAAGGCCGCCTCACCTTGTCCACGCCAGAATGCCAGGCCTGAATCCGCCTGTCCGCTCTGATCTTGCAGCATGGCATAAACCCGGTGACTGGCCCGGGTCAGTGCCACATACCAAAGCCGGTGATTTTCTGCGGCATTACGGGCCGCATTTTGCAAAATCGCCTGCTCATGCAAGTCCTTATGATTAACTGCAATCACCCGGGATTGTTCCAGTACATTTTCCGCGGCTGACAGGGAAAAGTTCAGATTTCCTTTATTCACATCAAAAGGTGCATCGGCACCTAACAGGAACACCACTTTAAATTCCAGACCTTTGGAAGCATGGATGGTTAAGAGCTGTACCCCATGATCGCCAGAGAGTTTTCGCTCTTTTTCGTTATCCTTGCCTGAAGGTGATTGCAACTGACGCAAATACCAGTGATACAGCTTTTGAGCACCCTGATAATATTCACTTTGCTGACACAGGATCTCGGTTAGGTGACGTAAATTCACCACCACCCGTTCATTGTCCAGGCTCTGGCTTGCAACCAGATTGGTCCAGACCTGAAACAGGTTTAAGGCATAATTCCAGGCCGTCAGAAACCCTTTTTCAAACCACATTTCCCGGATAGCATCAAAGTCTGCAATATAACGGCTCAGACCTTCGCTCTGCTCTTGCAGTTCGATTAACTTTTTCAGGTTAAAGCCCAATAAACGGGTCAATAAAGCACGTTTGACTTTGGCTTCGTTAAAAGGCTCCATGATCGCGGTCAGAACAGCTGCAACATCCTGAGCCACCGGACTGGCAAAGACGCTCTGCTTAGATTCCTTATAACAGGGAATCCCCATGCGTTGCAGACGCTGCTTGACCTGTTCCAGCGCATAATGGCCAAAACTGAGAACTGCAATATCATCCGCTTTTAAGTGCTGAACGTTGTCACCCTGCTGGAAATACAGTTGCTGCTGTTCAGACTGATTCAATAACTGGCGGATTTTCCAGACCACCTGATCCGCTTCAACATCCTGTTCACCGAGTTGAATCCAGCGCAGTGGATGCGGATTGCTCAGCGTTTTATCGATTAAATCCGGATGTGGCCGGCTCCCCGCCTGAATCAGGGTGTAATGCACCTGTTCACCAAAATCCATCTGGCGTTGAAACAACGCGTCCACCACCTCGACCAGAGGTTTTACCGAGCGATGGTTCTGGATCAGAGTATATTCACGGCCCTGCTTTTGCAGCACATCGGCACGCGCCTTGTTATAGGTCAGCATGTCGCCGCCACGGAAACCGTAAATCGCCTGTTTCGGATCGCCCACCATGATCATACAGCCAGCTTTGACCCGATTCGGATCACGCCAGATTTTAGCCAGCAGATCATCCTGATCCTGATTGGTATCCTGAAATTCATCGACCAGAATGAGTGGATAACGTGCCTGTACAAACTGGGCAAAACGCTGACCTTGCTGTCCCTGTAAAGCTTCAGCCAGAGTACGGATTTGTTGGGAAAATGTGGTTTCACCCTGTTTTTGCAGGGTTTGTGGCAGACGGTTCTGCACACTACGAATAATATGATATTCCAGATAGGTGGTCAGCTGCTTCAGCTGTGCATCCATCTTTTCTTTGAATTCGCACAATCCATCAATGGCCTGAATCAGGCTATGTTGCAGAATCTTCTGCTGCTCTGCTTCCGGACAGCTTTTGTTAAACACTTGTGTCGTCGGCTGAAAATCGGTTTTCTTGCGGCGCAAATAACACAGATTCAATAAGATCGCATGCAGTTCTGGATCAAAAAAGCTCATCACACCTTTGGTTTTCAGTGCCGCCATCCAGGTCATAAAGTTTTCACAGACATCACTTAATCTGGTGAAAAAACTCTTATGAAAATACTTGGGAGAATTCTGGCAATACTCCCGAATGATCTCAATTTCATGTTCATGTACATCGAACAGGCGCTGAATGCAGTGCTCTAGTTCAGCTAGATCCCATTCGACTTTTTCTACCTTCTGAAAGTATTGCACACGGAAATTTAGAGCATCACGAACTAGTCCAGTATAGTGTTCTACTGGTTTCAACAGGTTTTGCAGATATAGATGATTGACCATATACTGCGGCTGCTGCTGGATCCATTCTCGTAGCACATCATGAATCAGCTGCTGGATATATAGGTCCTGATCTTCAGTCAGTTCGGCCCGTTCAATCTTGCCGCTTTCAAAGGCAAATTCACGTAATAATTTCTGGCTAAAGCTGTCCAGTGTCCCGACAAACAGCTCATCTAGCTGGTTCAGTACCAGACGTAAACGGCGCCGGGCATAGTCCATGCGTGAGCCATAATCTTTCAACACCTGCTGAAATAGTGGATCCGATTCAGTCTGGATTTTGGCGGTGATTTCGACCGAATTCAGCTCCTGATGACGCTGAATGAAGGCTAGCGTTTCCTCGACTCTGAGACGTACCCGGTTTTTCAGTTCAGCTGTGGCTTTACGGGTAAAGGTTGTGGCAATCACCTGATGCGGATAATACTGATCCAGAAAAATCCGCACCATCAAACTGGATAAGGTATAGGTCTTACCCGTCCCCGCCGAAGCTTCAATCCAGTGCAGGCCGCTAAAGCGCATGTCCTGAATCGGATTGGTTGAAATCTTTTTACTGCTCTGGTTCGGTAACATGGTCATTGTTCTTTTATCCATTCCAGATGTTCATGAATCGGCGCATATAGCGCATGGGCAAAGTCATGGCAACAGCGTTGCAAGGCCAGATCCGGGTCCTGATCCTGCAAAATAAACTGCCAGTCCTGATGCAACTGGCTGGATTCATCGCTGGCCAAAGGCTTGGCACTTTCATAGCTGTTGTTCCAGGCTTTTAGCAGTTCCTGCATCTCGGCAATGGTGATCTGTCCCTGTTCATTTTCGGTCCATTCCCAGGCCTTTTTCATCAGCAATTCGGCAGGCAATACCAGCGGCTGGGTCTGTCCGATTTCCCAGGCTTTCAACCAAGCCTGTAAATGATGACGTGCCTGACTAGAACGCAGCCCGGAGAACTTCAGGGTTTTATTACTAAAAATGACAATCCGTTCCAGCTGCGGAGACAGTTCATCATTGTTCAGATAGGCCAGCCAGAGCAAATATTCCAGCCAGACCTGTGCCCGACGTTTTTCCGAAGCGGAGGAAGACTGCATACTCAGCCAGTAACTGCTGTGCGGCACTTGCGGCAAGGTAATATGAATCAGCAATTCAGGATTATATTGCCAGGTTTGCTGCGTTACAGGTGTCAGCTCTTTATTCAGCTGCAATAAACGTTCTTTTAGCGATTGTTGTTCCTGCTGACTGCTGAGCCAGGTCGCTTCCTGAGTTTTTCCGACCGGTAAGCGGTCCAACATCAGCTGTGGCTCAATCTCTTGATCTTGTTGTAATAGGAAATCACGGACCTGATACTGTTCCAGTTTATTCAGCAATAAGGGTTCTCGTGAACTTGGCAGATCGGCATATCTCACACTGGAAACACCGATACTTTTCAGGAATAGACGTGCTGGGAAAATCATGTCACGAATCCACTCATCCCCTTTCAGCACCCGGATTTCTTTCTGCATCAAGGCCGGATAATGAGCATTGATCCAGCTGCTGCGCTTGCCCTCTGCACTGCGAATATATTCTGCTACAGCAAACCACTGGGTCTGATAACGTGGAGTATGAGATTCGACGTAACCGATCGGATCGAACGGCTGTAGTGGATGCACATGATAGAGCTGACGGATATGCTTGGCCACGCTCAAACCATTCATCTCAACCGTTTCATCGACTTCAGCATCGGGCTGGTCTGACTGGCAAATCAAGGCAATATGCTGGATCAGTTCCTGCAATGAAGTGGATGGATCACGCGCTTCACCATCATCAACATCAAAGCCATTATAGAACAGCCATAAATTGTTCTGTGCCAGTAGCAATGCATCCAGAAAAGCGCCTTGGTCATCATCCAGACGGGAACGATCGCCCAGTTGCGGCTTCAGACTGTTCATCAGGTCAAATGGCACCTGCTGATTCCGGCTCGGAAATTTACCGGTATCCAGATTCAGCATCACCACCAGCTTATACGGCAACGGACGGATCTGGCCGATTTGACTAAAGGTAATTTGTCCGGTCGGCTCGGCCTGATCCAGCTGCATCTCCAACGTATTCTGAATTTCTTCCAGTACATAAGGCAATGGCAGACTTAAGGCGACCAGCTCCTGGCTGGCCTGCGGATCATCCTGATCATGGTAATCGGCCAACGTCAGCATCCGCATCTGCTTGTCAATGATTTCTGCGACCGTCTTTAAGGACTCGACGCCGGCTTCACGGAACTCATTCAAGTCTTCACGCAGATATTCCAGCCAAGTTTTTACCGGGGTACGTTGTTCCTGTTCATGCAAAATCAGCCAGTCACGGCGCTGTACCAGATCCTGATAAATCTGGATTAAAGTCGAGATGAGAGGGAAATCACTACTCAAGACCCGAGCATAGCTTAAGGTATCCTGAAACAGGGCATGTTCCGGAACTGCAAGCCCGAGTGCCAGCCGATCCAATGCAAATTTAAAACTGAAGCGGTAATCTTCATCGCCTGCAGTCAGGCTTTGCTGTAAATGCTGCTGATCCAGACCGCGTTTAAAGCCCGCTTCGCCCAGTAACTGCAACATGCGCTCAACTTGCGCGTAGTCCAGCGCATATAGTTGCTGGGTCGCATTCAGGCTGAGCCAGTCGGCAAAATCTTCGATACTGAAACGTCGATGCACCAGCTGAATCCGGCCCAGTACCGCGAGCCAGGCATTGCTGACATCGAGTCGGGACACCCCGGCAATCTGGATTGGCAGATATAGGTTGTCTTTTTGCAGACGCTGGCTATGGCCTTCCCGTTCTCGCGGTGGTGGTGCAAAGACACTCCGGATCGCCGGCTCCAGCTCTTTCAGGTTCGGGGCCAGCACCAGAATATCGCTCGGCTGACGTGGGGCATCTTCCGTGCCTTGGGCCAGCCAGTGAATCATCTGTTCTTTTAAGACTTCCAGCTGGCGCAGTGAGGAATGACAGACATGAATCTGTACCGAATCATCGTCGGGTTTGAGCGGATACTGGTGTTTTTCCGGTTCCAGCAGGTACAAAATATCCGACTGGATTTTGGCCAGTAACTTATCCTGATATTCATCCACGAAAGCATCGGCCCAGAGACCTTCTTCACCTGAAGACAGTTTGGACAATAACGAGAAATGATCACGTGCCTGCTTGCCAAAGCGGGTCAGCAAGGGATGACGCGATTCTCGGTCTTCGGCATTAAAGTTCAACTGAAAGGCTGCAAAGAAATGCTGGATTTCGGTATCAGTCGGCAAACGTCCCTGAGATTTTTCAAATTTCTTGATGAAACGTTCCTGCACGCCAAGGTCATAACGTGCTTTCCAGTCTGGATCGACACTATCGGCCCAGTATTCCTGTGACGGGTTAAAGTGGAAAATATAAATATCGATGTATTGACCGAGACGGCGCAAGAAATCCAGCTGACTCGGTGGCAATTCTAGCAAGGTAAAGACCACGACCTGTTCTGGCAAACGTTTTAAAGCCTGTACCTGAGTATCTTCATTTTCCAGACGTTCCCAGTACATCTGTTCGATGTCCAGAATCTTGGCATAATCATCCTGAAAGACATGCTGCCACAACCAGCGCTGCCAGGCTTCCAGTTCGCGTGCCTGAATCTTGACGAAGTCTGCCACCGGAATTTCATGGCCATTTTCATCTTTAGGAATATAGATCATATGCTCAACATCGAGCGCAATATCCTGCCCCCAGGACGCCAGCCAGTTAGTGGGACAACGACATTCCTGTGGTGGGCAATTCCGCGCGCAATAACCACGGTAATCCATATAATGGCTAAACAGGCGCGAGACCTGTTCGGATACCCAGTACAGCATGCTTTGTTTTTTCAGCTGCTTCTCTATGCCCTGTTCCAGACGATCTGCGCTGTCATAAATCCGCTTGATAATCGAATACAGAGGATGATCGACCTCTAATGGAATCTGCTCAGGCAAAATACATTTACGTAGTGCCTGAAATACCCGCCATTTAATAATAATTCGGGGAATATTGGCTTCACGGACTTGTTCAACTTCTTTGGGATTATTCAGCACCCACTGATAGGAAGTCCACTGAAAGGCACGGATCCGATGATGAAACTGGGTATTGGCACTGATGCCCTTTTTCTCGGCAATTTTCTGGGTCAGCCAGGCCTCTACTGCAGGAGATGGCACAATAAAATGCCGCGGCTGTAACACAGCCAAGGGATTTTTTGCGCTCTGGTTGACGATACGCAGCATACTATCCAAAAGCACATCAATGCGTTGACTCTGAATAACATGAATTGCCATCGTTTCCCCTGAAAAATGAGATGGAGCAGTACTACAAAATGATAAAGATTATTTACTATACTTACCGAACTGTCTATGTCACTTTTTAAAACTCATACTTCAGTCAAAAAAGTTCTTTGAAAAAAGCATCTTATTGATGTTTGAACAGAAAAAAACAACATCTAGCTTTAGGTAATGCCCATGAAATTAGACAAAATTCCAGATCGTATCGATCCAAGTTTAGATTTAGACAGAATTCGCAACGAGTGCTTAGAGCTAACCAAAAAACGTGCCTATTATTCTGCCGGAGCAGCTGTGATTCCGGTGCCATTTCTGGACGTGGTCATTGATGTCGGCATTCTGTCGCAACTGATCCCGGAGATCAATGCCCGCTTTGGTCTGGCCCCTGAACAGATCAGTGTGTTTGATCCTGCAACCAAGCAGGTGCACTGGAATGAACTGCGTAAACGCGGAATCGAGTTTTCCGGTCTGGTGGTAGCACGTACAGCAGTCAAAAAATCTTTGAACAATGTTGCAGCGAAAGTGATCACAAAGCAAGTCACAAAATTCATTCCACTCGGTGGTCAACTGGTAGCCGCGAGCCTCGGTTATTTTGTCATGAAGAAAATTGCTGAAGCGCATGTGGAAGATTGCTATCGCACAGCAAAAAATATTCAGCAAAAACAGATTGCTCAAGGCAAATAAATTTCCCGCCCCATTTTTTATCCCCAAACTTTTCAAAACTCAGGCAGATTAATCTGCCTGAAGCTGCTTTAAAATTGTTTTTAAAATTTCGACCCGAGCGGTGTTTTTATCATCAGTGGCAATAATATGCCATGGTGCCTGTTCTGTCGACGTACGTTCAAACATGTCGGCTGCCGCTTTTAAATAATCATCCCAACGTTCCCGGTTACGCCAGTCCTCATCGGTGATTTTAAAGCGCTTATGTGGGGTATCTTCACGCGCCTTGAAACGGGCCGCCTGCTCTTCCTGGGAAATCGCCAGCCAGAATTTAATAATTACGGTTTGATGGTTAATCAGGCTCTGTTCAAATCGGTTAATTTCATCATAGGCCCGCTGCCATTCTGCCGGACTGGCAAAGCCTTCTACCCGTTCTACCAGCACCCGACCATACCAGGAGCGGTCAAAAATACAGATATCATCATCAGTTTGCAGCTTGTTCCAGAAACGCCATAAATAAGGACGATTCAGTTCATATTTTTCCGGCGCCCCGATGGTCTGGATTTCATATTCACGTGGATCCAGCTTTTTCACAATCCGCTTGATCGCTCCACCCTTGCCCGCTGCATCCATCCCTTCAAACAGCAAAATCACATTACGTGGGTCTGAGCGCAGCGCCTTGGCCACCTGAGGAGACAGTTTTTTCAGTTCCGCCTTATAGTCCTCTGTCTTGGCAAGTTCTTGCGAAGGATGCTGCAATAATTCTGGAATTTTGGCCTGTTTCCATCGTCCTTTGGCCCGAACCGGATGATTGGGACAATGTTTTAGCACCTGCAAAATATACTGTGCAAACTGCTGGTCACGCTGTTTTTCATCTTCCCCGTCAATGATCAGCCAGTCTTCGTCTTTAGTAAACCGCTCTCGCAAACGTTGCACGGTGTCGTACTTTTTTTTGTCGCGCCAGTCCAGCCCATGCAGTTTGTGCCATTGCATTTCACTCGGATCCATCTGATCCAGGCGTTTTTGTAGCGTTTTCCAAGGCAAGTCGAACCAGACCTTGACCACATCAACATAGTTATTTTTTAGATCCTGCTCAAAGGTACGCATATCTTCCAGATAGGCATCAAACTGGGCATCATCAATGGCACCAGTCTGCATGGTGGTTCTGAGCAGATCGCTGTACCAGTTACCAAACAAGACCATGATCTGGCCTTGGGCAGGAATAAACCGTGTATAGGGTTGCCAGAAGGTCTGTTTTTCTCCTAATACTTGCGGCTGATCGGCTTTCACCTGCAAATAACGGGGATCTACCCATTCACGTAACTGTTTGACTGCTTCGCCCTTACCCGCCAGCTCGATTCCATTGACCAGAACAATCAGGCTTTTGCCATTTTTCTGACCTTGGGTTTTTCTCAGATCATACTGGGCATTGATCAGCGCAAGGGATAGCTCGTCTTCATCCATTAACTGGAAACTTTGTTCTTCTATACGCATACAGATCCCTCATCTTTTATTCTTGTGGGCAGTATAGCGAGGAGTCTGAAGGCAAAAATAGCGTTAGCAACGTTTTTCACACGATTAGATTGTCTGTTTAAACAGCAAATTGACATTCAAATAAGGAATCATTGATCAATTTGTCATAGCGAGATTGCGCCACACCCTCTAAGATTCTGAGATCGAAAAATCATATTTGAAAATACATGTCCAAACTTGCCCGATTAGATGAACTCTTAGAACAGTATTATCAGCTGAAATATCATACTCAGCCTGAAATTTTAAGCCGTTTACAGGATGTGCAGGCATGGCAAAAGGCACGGATGCAGCGTAGCCATCATCAGCATTTTTCTGAAAAAAATAACCAGCTGATGGCCGAATATTTCCTGAACCGGCTCTACGGCGGCTCGGACTTTGATGCACTGGCCGAGCAGATTGCCCGACTGATGAAATATGCGCACAAGGCAGAAAAAATGATTCCGGAAAATGCCCTAAAAACCGGAACCTCAGGCGTAGAACTGGCGATTCTGGCGGTACAACTGGATGAACAGGTCGCAATCCAGCTTTTAGAGGATTACCCTGCCAACGCACCATTGACCGATGAAATGATGCGTGTGACTTATCTGAAACTGGATCAGGGGGAAGCACGTTTGAAACAGCTGGCATTGCTGGATCAGCTGGGTGTCAGTCTGGATAAATATATGCGTTCCTTTGTGGTTTATACCGCCTTCAAGATGTGTAAAGGCGCAGCCAATAAATATCATTTTCAGGTGATGTATGAGTTTATGCAGGACGGTTTCCAGGCCATGAAACCGTTAAAATCGGCAGAAAAATTCGTGCATGACTTTACTGCGATTGAACGCGGTATTATTGAGAAGGTGCATTCAGGTGATCCAACACCATTCCAATAGTAGATTCCTTTCCCATCCATGATGAGGAAGGCTTGCGGTCCTGCCTGATCCTGATATTTTCAGGTCTTTAGGGCAGGCCATCGCCAATGATAAATCATATGAATTATTCGATCACTGGCAGTGAAGATTTCCGCCCATATTCCTATTTTTCTGTATATTATTCATAACAATTGCATCATGATTGCTGAATAACATCCAAGAATCTGTCATTATGCAGGCAATGCAAGATTAACCCGATTGATATGTTAGGAGTGACTCCAATGTCGAATGAAAATCAAACGCCTACCCCTACACCCGAGTCGGCACAACAGACAGACAAAGTGAGCCCATTCTTAACCACTCCGCTTCCGCAAGGCGCTCCACAAGGTCAGCAACAATCTCTAGAACAACGCCTGACCGATACGCCTGTGACTGGAACTGTCCCTAAATATAACCTGCCACGCGGTGCCAATACCGGTAACGTCGGTCCAACCACACACTTCGGCTACAAGACTGTGAGCAGTGACGAAAAAGCCCAGAAAGTGGCTGAAGTATTCCATTCGGTAGCCAGCAAATACGATATCATGAATGACCTGATGTCATTCGGCATTCACCGTCTGTGGAAACGTTTTGCGATTAATATGTCAGGCGTGCGCCGTGGCCAGCATGTGCTGGATATTGCTGGCGGTACAGGCGACCTGGCCAAAGTATTTAGCCGTGAAGTGGGCCCTACCGGTCATGTAGTACTGTCTGATATTAACGAATCCATGCTGAATGTTGGCCGTGACCGTCTGATTGATGCCGGCTGTACCAATGTTGATTTCGTTCTGGCGAATGCAGAAACTCTAGAGCCATTTGCCGACAACAGCTTTGACCTGGTGACCATTTCTTTTGGTCTGCGTAACGTCACCGATAAAGATGCTGCACTGGCAGCCATGTATCGTGTGCTTAAGCCAGGCGGCCGTTTACTGATTCTGGAATTCTCTAAACCAGTCTTCGAGCCATTCTCAAAACTGTATGACCTGTATTCATTCACCGCTTTACCAATCATGGGCAAAATCGTGGCAAATGATTCAGAAAGCTATAAATACCTGGCTGAATCAATCCGTATGCATCCAGACCAGCGTACTTTAAAAGGCATGATGGAAAATGCTGGCTTCCAGAACTGTGATTATCACAATCTGACCGGCGGTATCGTTGCCGTTCACCGTGGCTTCAAGCTTTAAGGGTCGTACCCGATATGTGGTCACTTCTCGCTCTCGGTGCTGTTGAACGCCTGATTCATCATATGATTGATCTGGATGCGATTACCCGCATTCAGCTCAATGCTTTAGCCGGCAAAATGTTGCGGCTGGTCATTGCCTCACCGCAACTGTCCGTCGATGTCTTCTTTGATGAGGGCAAGGTTCGTCTAGAACCAACGCCAACCGGTCATACTGAAGAATCTTCGATTTTTGAACAGCGCCCTTATGAAGCCAATAGTACTCAAATTCCTGAAGCAACGGCGACGCTACAGGTGAATAATGTCGTAGAGCTGCTTAAGCTGCTGCTTGCTGATGAAGTCGGTAATATTCCATTGCAAGGTGACTATAAACTTCTGCAAGAAATCCAGCGCATCATGCAGCAGGCAGAACCTGATCTGGCGGCGCATTTAAGTCCCTGGATTGGCCCTGCTCTGGCGCATGAAATTGGCAAGTTGCAGCTGGCTCCGAAGCATTTAAAACGCACTTTGCAAAGCCAGTTATTTTTCGCTGAAGATGCCCTGAAAGAAGATAGTGGTCTCTTTGCCCCGCGCTGGCAAATGGATGACCTGAATCAGGATACCCGTATCCTGAACCAGAATTTGGATCGCGTCGAAGCCAAAATCCGTCAGCTTCAGGCACAGATTGAATCTGACGATTCTACTGATCAGCCATTTACTCCTGCTACACCTCATATTCCTTCTCAATACTAGGTACACCGCTTTATGATTCCGCATGTTTCACGTTTACTCGAACTTTGGCGCATCGCCGCGCACTATAGACTCGACACGTTGTTTCCTGCGGAAGAACTTCCTGAGAAAGCCCGACATATTTTATCTTTGATCCGTATGCATCCGGCAGCCTGGTCCAGCCGTGAGCGTAAAAACCCGCTCAAGCTGAAACTGGCATTGGAAGAAATGGGACCACTGGCAATCAAGCTGGGTCAGTTGCTTTCGACCCGTCGTGACCTGATTCCACCTGAAGTGCTGCAACAACTGGTCCTGCTACAGGATCAGGTCAAGCCCTTTGATAATGATGTCGCCAAGATGCGTATTCAGGAATCCTTAAAAGCGGATATAAATACCCTGTTCGCCCGATTTGATGTTCAGCCACTGGCAGCCGCCTCGATTGCACAGGTGCATACTGCAGCCCTGCACGATGGCCGTGAAGTGGTGGTCAAAGTGACCCGTCCGAATATTCGACAGCAGATCTTGCAGGATTTTGAAATTCTAAGCTGGCTGGGTGATTTTCTGGAAAAACGTCTGGAAGCAGCACGTGCCCTGCATTTGTCAGAAATCATTCAGGACTATCGCCAGATCATTCTGAATGAACTGGACCTGACGCTGGAAGCGGACAATACCCGCCGTATGCGTCATTACTTCACTGGCTCCAGCATGATGTATGTGCCTGAAGTTTATATGGACAGTAAGGACGTGCTGGTGGCAGAACGGATTACCGGTGTTCCGATTTCGGATATTGCCACCTTTGATGAACTGGGTATGGACCGTGCGGATCTGGCACGTAAAGGTTTAACTATCTTCTTTACTCAGGTCTTCCGCGACAACTTCTTCCATGCGGACATGCATCCAGGCAATGTCTTTGTCGAAACTATCAATCCGGCCAATCCGCGCTTTATTGCGCTGGACTGTGCGATTATGGGCGAGCTGTCCAAACATGACCAGATGACCGTGGCACGTATGCTGCTGGCGGTCATGAACAGCGACTTCATGCAGCTGATTCAGATTGTGCATCAGGCCGGCTGGATTCCACCAGGTACCGATCAGGACGCGCTAGCACGCGAAATGCGTCGCACTGTGGGCCCAATGGTGTCCAAGCCAATGCATGAGCTGGACTTTGCCGGGATTCTGATTCAGGTCATGGACATCGCCCGTCGTTTCCATCTGGAAATCCCGCCACAGCTGATGTTGTTACTGAAAACGCTGGTTCATGTAGAAGGTCTGGGAACAGACTTGTATCCTGAACTAGATATCTGGAGTCTGGCGAAACCAATCCTCACCGATTGGGTCAAAGCCCAGATGAATCCGCAAAAGAATATTAAAGAACTGGGACAAAAAATCCCGGATCTGCTTTTAGGTGCGCAGGATTTACCGACCCTGATGATCGACAGCCTGAATGGTCTGAAAAACCAGTCCGCCTGGCATGCCAAACAGCTCAATGAATTGCAAAGCATGCGCCTGCAAATGGAACATCAGCAAAAACGTAGCTGGATTTTTGGCAGCATCATGGCCATTCTGCTTTCGATTGCGATCATTTCCCCATGGTTTGTGTCAGTGATTTTGATCGTACTGGCAAGCGTACTCGCAGTCTGGCGGATTGCAAAATAACTGAAATAACCTTCTTAAAAGACCTGACATTGTTCAGGTTTTTTTATTTTTCTCCTTCCCTATGACTGCAAAGTCACCTTAGGGTATATCTTGCCATTGGGCTTTGTGACCAGATGCTTAAAATATGTCCTCATTGGTCAAATATGGGTTGAACCTTTATGCAGATTTTACAAAAACATGCGCCTGCTCTGAAAATCCGCGCTGGGCATCAGGCTCGTGAGCTGATTCTGAAAGAAGGTTTGCAACCCGAACAGGTCGATATTGTGCCGGGTGCTGCAGGTGGCCCCAAAGGTATTGGTATTCAGGGACTGGACCAGGCCATTTTTGGCGAGTTTTTCCCACGAGCTCCTCAGCGTAGAACCTTAGTCGGTTCATCCATTGGTAGCTGGCGTTTTGCCAGTGTCGCGGCGTGGGGAGCCAAAGCAGGCACTGAACGTCTTGCCGACTTGTATACCCATCTGTACTTTCACAAGAAAATGACCCGTAAGGAGGTCAGTGACGTTTGTCGTGGCATGCTGCTGGATCTGGTACAAGGCAAAGAAACCGATCTGGTGAATCATCCAGATTATCATCTGACGGTATTGTCGATTAAAGCCCAGCACATTTTCCAGAGTGACAAGGCGCTCCCCCTACTCGCCTCTGTAGCTGGCATTGTGGGAACTACCGCTGTAGCGCGTAAACATAGCCGCCATTTTATGCAACGTGTGATCAGCCAGCCGAATACCGGTGAACAGTTTAAAATTGCCGATGATGGATTTACTACACATTATCACGCCTTGACTGAGCAAAGTGTTTTGTCATGGCTGATGGCCTCTGCTTCTATTCCGGGCGTGATGGCAGCGGTCAATAATATTCCGGATGCACCGCAAGGTTATTATCGCGATGGTGGTCTGATTGACTATCATATTGACCTGCCGTTTCAGAGCAAAGGCATCGTGCTGTATCCGCATTTTACTGACAGCATTACTCCTGGCTGGTTCGATAAACTGTTTAAACGCACGGCAAGCCCGGAAAATCAGGCACGAACTTTGCTAATTTCACCTTCTCAGGAATATTTGCAAAGTTTGCCTTTGGGTCGTTTACCGGATCGTAAGGACTTTACTTTAAAAGGTTTGGATCAAGCCCAGCGGATTCAGCTCTGGAAGCAATGCATTGCTGAAAGTCAGCGCTTGGGAGATGAATTTCTGGAGCTGGTCGAGAAGCAGAATTTTGCCGATGTGATGCAAAGTCTGTAATGGGCGCAGTCTGCCCGAATTGTTTGTATAATTGCCTTAATTTTTTGAACTGTTGAGATTTATGCAGAAATTTTTAGTGATCCTGCAATATGCATGTATAGCCTTTGGACTTTATCTGATTTATAGCGTTAGCATGTCACTCTATACCCAGCAATTTGAGCTGATGGAACTGGTGGCAGATATTGGTACCATTCTGATCTGTCTGGATTTGGGTGTGTTCTTATATACCAGTAAAGGCAAACAAGGTATCACCATGGAAGAGTATGCCAAACAGCTGGAACAACCACCGTCTAAACTGGTTTATGTGACACGTAAACTGGGACATCTGGGTATTTTATTGATTATTACCAGCTGGATTGTTCCGATTATTAATAGTTAATCCAAAATAAAAAACCTCCCGATTGGGAGGCTTTTTTTAAATTTCTTTGAGATGACAGGCTTTTAAAAATTGATATGTTGAATCATACAATTCACTCGGTCTGGTCCAATCATTATCATCTACATTCGGTAGGTAAATCACCACTCCTTGACGCGCACGAGTCAACAAAACACGATAAGTATTCAGTAGATATTTTTGCTTTTCCATCTGATTGATGTTCTGCCATTTTGTTCCTTTAAATGCTTGATAACACCAACCATCCTTAAAGTAAAAATTAATATCCCACGCAACACAGCAGTAATCTAATTCTAATCCTTGAACATCAAATTCTGTGGCGACATCTTCTAAGTAATATGAAGAACGTACATCAATTGTAGAATTCAAAAACCAATCAGATGGTGTGATTTTATTTTTAACATCAATCCCCTCTGCTTTGAGTCTTCTTGCGCCTGAGCTCGCAACCATGCCGTAACGCTCTGTCCCTTTAGCTTGTTGTTTTAGCCACGACTTGGCTCTTTCCAAGTTCCTTGTTAAAACAATTGGATAGGATTCTATAACTTGGCTATAAATATGTTGTGCTTTCGTCGCATCCCCATCTAAAATTGCTTGGACAAGTTCAGCAACTCTTTCACTTCTAAACGACCTTACTGATACCGCCAAATGTAAATCAGGTTCTTTATTACCATACTGAATTAAATGATGCTTTCGGCTTTGATCTTGTATATAGACACGATCCTCTAAAATTTTCTCAGAATAATAAATCTGCCATTCAGGATAATGCTGTTGTAAAGCATCTAACCATTCGATAACCCCTGCTTCTCCAGTGTTAATCTCTTGACCGCCACCGATCAAACAAATAATCACACACCAATCTGTGTGCCGATCCATTACCTCAATCAAAAATTGTGGTTCAGATTTATCAAAGCTCTGAATTCCCTTTTTTTGCTTCATAAAGTTAGAAACTTGTTCTTTGCGCCAAGCTCTTTGTGCCTCATCAAATACTACCACCTTTTCAATAGGAGCTTCTAATGACCTTAAGTACTCATCTCGAAAGTGATGGATATTTTGAATAAAAGCTTTTGCTTTTCTTTCAGCACTTGATCTGGTTTCAAGTTGACCTTCAGTTTTTGCTGTTTCGACTGTTTGTCGAATCAGCGCTTCCCTTAGCACATCAACAAGTGGGCCATTGCCCGAGAGAAAAACTGAATGTTCTGATTCGTCTTTTTTTAGTCGCTGGTTAGCAATATTCAGCCCTGCTAATGTTTTTCCAGCACCCGGTACTCCTGTAAGAAAACAAATTGCCTTATGTCGTTTTTCTTTTGTTGTTTCAATAATATGTTCAATACGTGCTGAAGTTATTTTTAAATTAATCGCCCCTGCATCACTTCTGGAAATATCTTCAACTTGATGTCCTTGATAAAGTGCTTTCGCTGCTTCAATGATTGTGGGTGTCGGTCTATAGCTGGCTTGATTCCACTCTTGGATATTAATGTCCATACCCACATCATAATGCGCAAGAGCCTGTAGAATTATTTGGTTTAAATTGTACTGATGACAACAAATGGGTGCTCCAAGATCATCTACATCCTCCCAAATGATCTCTTGTGTATCCGCTTCAGTAGCTATAAGAATTGGAATAATTTTTTTATCATGACTTTGTGAATGAAAATTCTTTAAATCCAAGCAATAATCAATCACCTGATTTTTTGCAGTTGTAGAGTAAAAACTTTCCCCAACCTTAAACTCAATAACAAAGATTAAATTACGAATAATCAGAATATTATCAGCACGCTTCCCCATTCGAGGAATGCTGTACTCAAAGTAAAGATGACCCTTTGCTATACCAACTAAATTTGCTTTTAAAATATCTATTTGTGCTAACCAAGCATTTTTCTGTAAATCTTCAAGTGCAAATTCATGATGCTGTGCCAAATTACCTAAGATTAAGTCATTTGAGCTAGATAAAAAATCTTGGATGGAACTTTGATAATAACTTCTTAGCATTTTTAGATTCTTTGAGATTTTTTAATATTGTCGATACGAAAAACCTCCCTTTTGGGAGGTTTTTCGTTTAGAGCCTAAAGATTATTTCGAACCTTTAATCCCGGCTTGAAGTAATAGTGCTCCTAAACCACCAATTTTATTTTCTTGTGGTTTAGCCGCTTGAGGTTTCTTGCCATGCGGGCGGTCACCTTGTGGACGTGCATGCTGTGGACGTTTGCCTTGTGGCTTGCGCTCACCGCGTTGCTCATTGTCACGACGTGGTTGACGTGGTGCTTTCACTGGTGCTTCCGAACCTTCAGGACGCATCGACAGATTGACACGGTTACGTTCCACATCAACGTTCAGTACACGAACTTGTACGATTTGACCTGGTTTTACCACTTTATGCGGATCAGCCACAAATTCATTGGCTAATTCAGAAATATGTACCAAACCATCCTGATGTACACCAACATCCACGAAAGCACCGAAGTTAGTCACATTGGTGACTACGCCTTCCAGCTGCATGCCTTCAGTCAATTGAGCCACTTCAGTAATATCATCACGGAATTTTGCGGTACGGAATTCTGGACGCGGGTCACGGCCAGGTTTTTCCAGTTCAGCCAAAACGTCCTGAACGGTTGGCAGCCCGAATTTATCATCGACAAACTCTTCAGCATTGACCTGGCGAATGATTTCAGTATTGCCAATAATATCTTTTACAGTCGTTGCTTTTGCTTCAACAATTTTAGATACCAGTGGATAAGACTCAGGGTGAACTGCAGAAGCATCTAATGGTTCTGAACCTTGCTGGATACGCAAGAAACCCGCTGCCTGTTCAAAAGTACGTTCGCCTAGACGTGGCACTTTTTTCAGATCCTGACGATTGTCAAAACGGCCATTTTCTTTACGGAAGTCCACGATTTGCTGCGCGATTGATTTGTTCAGACCTGCGATATAACCCAGGATCGCAGCAGATGCAGTATTTACATCCACACCGACCGAGTTCACACAGTCCTCAACTACTGCTTCAAGAGTTTTTGCCAGACCGGTCTGGTTTACATCATGTTGATACTGACCTACACCAATGGATTTAGGATCGATTTTCACCAGTTCAGCCAATGGATCTTGCAGACGGCGCGCAATTGATACTGCACCACGGATCGATACATCCAGTTCAGGCAATTCCTGAGAAGCCAGTTCAGATGCTGAGTAAACAGAAGCTCCCGCTTCTGAAACAGAAACACGGGTCAATTTCAGGTCGCTATTTGCAGCCATCATTTCAGCAACCAATGCTTCAGTTTCACGGCTGGCCGTACCATTCCCGATTGCAATCAGGTCAACATTGAATTCGCGGCAAAGACGCGCCAATTCAGTCAGTGAACCTTCTTTATCATCTTTCGGTGCAAATGGGTAAATGGTGCTATGTGTCAGTACATCACCTGATTCATTCACCACTGCCAGTTTCACACCAGTACGGATACCAGGGTCTACACCCAGAGTTGTACGGGCACCTGCAGGCGCAGAAAGCAGTAAATGACGCAGGTTTTCAGCAAAGACCTGCATTGCTTCAGCTTCAGCAGCCAGACGTTTTTCAGTCAATAATGAATGTTCGATCGTTGGACGAACTTTACCAAGCCAGAACAGTTTCGCAGTTTGCTTTAAGAAATCCTGACGAGATTGCGGCTGAATGGTATCCAGGTTGTATTCAGTTTCAATACGTGCCAATGGTGCATCATCTTCGCCATCTACTTTAAGGCCCAGTACATTTTCCTGACGGCCACGTAGCATTGCCAATAAGCGATGCGAAGGTACCTTGTTCAGATTTTCAGAGAAATCGAAGTAATCACGGAATTTTTTACCAACTTCTTTTTTCTCTTCGCTAGCGACCAGACTTTTCAGCACGGCAGTTTTAGCAAACATTGCTTTAAGCTCAGTGGTCAACGCAATATTCTGTGCCCAGTCATCAATCAGGATGTGCTGGATTGCATCGAGCTGGCTTTCCAGATCTGGATAATCTTCATGGCTAAAGCCCGCCAAAGCTTCTGCTGGATCCACGGCTTCAGTAAAGATTTTTTCTGCAATCGGACCTAAACCGGCTTCTTTGGCTTTAAACGATTTGCTGGTACGTTTTGGACGGTATGGTGCGTAAATTTCTTCTAGGGCATTTTTAGTTTCTGCCGCATTCACCCGTGCCAATAAATCATCAGATAATTTATTTTGTTCTTTTAGTGATTCGATCACCTTTTCACGGCGTTCATACAAATCACGCAAATACGATAAACGTGTATCGAGCTGGCGTAGTTGCGTATCGTCTAAGCCCTGCGTTACTTCTTTACGGTAACGTGCAATGAAAGGAACGCTGGCACCCTCATCAATCAGTTTGATGGCAGCTTCTACTTGATTTGGACGTACGGCAAGTTCTTTTGCCAACTGCTGAACTAAGTCAGTCATCGTGTTTGATCCCACAAGGATAAGTACTAAATGGCATGATTATAAAGACCAGGTCTATAAAATCCACCATTGTTTTTATTAATTTATATAAGCTTCAGATAACCGTATACGATCGTTTTCCAGTTTTTCCACTAAAGTTTGCATGAACTTTGCATTTTATTCTTGTTCCAAGACGATTTTTTTCGCATATAGATGTATATATTTGGTATCTATGTCTTGATTTTAACTGCAATATTTGATGCTTTAGAGCATAGTCAATTAATAGTAATGAATCGTATACTCAAAGCATATTTCATTTTTTGTTTATGACGACAATAAAGAATAAAGGAGCACCTCATGAGTTTAGTGGTACCTGCTGAAAAACCCGATGCTGTACATACCGAAACCGACCGGGTCGAGCGCATCCTGGTTGTCGATGATGATGTGCGTCTGCGTACCCTGTTACAACGTTTCCTTGAAGATAAAGGCTTCGTCGTTAAAACTGCGCATGATGCTACCCAGATGGATCGACTATTACAGCGGGAACTGTTTTCTTTGATTGTGCTCGATTTTATGCTGCCTGTAGAAGACGGCCTCAGCATCTGTCGTCGCCTACGCCAGTCGAATATTGATATTCCAATTATTATGCTCACTGCACGTGGTAGCGATTCGGATCGTATTGCAGGTCTGGAAGCGGGAGCCGATGATTACTTACCAAAACCATTTAATCCAAATGAATTGCTGGCACGTATTCGTGCAGTTTTGCGTCGTCAAGTTCGTGAAGTGCCAGGCGCTCCTAGCCAGCAAATGGAAGTGGTGTCGTTCGGCCCATGGTCACTGGATCTGTCCACTCGTACTCTGACTCGTGAGGGCCAGGTAGTGACCCTGACCACTGGTGAATTTGCGGTATTGAAAGCGCTGGTTCAGCATCCACGTGAACCTTTAACGCGTGACAAACTGATGAATCTGGCACGTGGCCGTGAATGGGGTGCGATGGAACGTTCAATTGACGTTCAGGTATCACGCTTACGTCGTTTGATTGAAGAAAACCCTGCCCGTGCGCGTTATATTCAAACCGTTTGGGGTGTCGGTTATGTGTTTGTTCCAGATGGTGCTGAATAATTTTCTTATTAGAAGAAAGTAAAATATTCGTCCGTCTATCAATTTAGTTTTTAATTACGTGACAAATTCATTCGCAACTGTTTGAGGCAGGAGGTATTCATCTCTAATGTTTCTGCGATAAATTGATTACTTGCCGCAATTTGACGAGTTTTGCGAATGAAAATGGTTTTGCCTACTTTTGCCGAAACAAAAGTAGGTCGAACCGAAGGTTTCAACCTATATCTAAATTACAGATGGTTTGACTCCGGTGTGATAAGGCCTTTTAATCAACTCATAATAATTTGCTGAAGTCATAGCACAGGATTGCTCAGTGAAACTCGACCCCATCGACCCACAAAAATTTACCGATTTTGTCAGCTACTCAGAAAAAAAACGTACCCCTTGGGAACGCTTTCTGGACAAAATCAAGCCGCGCTCTGCAGCGATGCGAACCACTGTACTGGTGGTCTTTGTGGTCTGTTTCAGCCTGTTCATGTCAATCTGGTTTTTCTGGCGTACCCTCTATTTACCTGAAATTCAGCAACACGCGCGTTATCTGGCCATGGAGCTGGAAATTCTCAACAATTCGGACCTGCGTCTTTATCATAAAGAACAGGAAGTTGATATTGATACCTGGCTCAAAAACCGGATCGGAATCGAATATGTCACTAATCCGGCTGAATACCCCAATGTAAAAGACAAAGTCATTGCCGAATTCTTTACCAATCAGATTGAAACCAAGCTGGCCAAAGAATTAAGAATCGAACAGGCGACCGTTTATTTCCAGTTCAAGCCAAGTCCACGCATCTGGATACAAACCCCTGAAATGAATGGAAACTGGGTACGTGAACCTCTTAAAACCTATGCCAACTATAGTCCTGAACTGATTCTAGGCTGGCTGCTTGGCACGCCACTCATTGCCGGCATTATTATTCTGACCCTGGTGCGTCAGCTGAACCGTCCTTTACGCCGCTTGCAGAATGCAGCAAATAGCTATAGTAAAAATGGTTCCGCCCCTTATCTGGATACCAATCATGGTCCGCTGGAAATCCGTCAGGTGAATCATGCCTTTAACCAGATGATTTATACCTTGGATCAAACCGAGCGTGATCGTCGAATCATGCTCGCGGGGATTTCACATGACCTGCGTACACCGTTGACCCGTATCCGTCTTAGCGCAGAAATGATGCCGGATGAAGACTTTCTCAAGGAAGGCCTGATTTATGACGTCGAGGATATGGATGCCATTCTGAACCAGTTCATTTCCTATATGCGGGATGGTTCCGATGAAGAGCTGCAAGAAACCAATGTCAATGTGCTGTTGCAGGAACTGGTCAAGCAGTTTAAGCCACTTGATATTCGCTTTACACCTCAAGAGATACCGCTGGTTGAGGTACGCAGCATGTCGCTGAAACGCCTGATTGGTAACCTGATCAACAACTCAAAACGCTATGGTGCGGAACCGATCGAGCTGGCTGCCTATGTGCAGGACCATAAACTGATGATCAGTGTGGCCGATCATGGTGAAGGGATTCCAGAAGACCAGATTGAAGCACTGATGCAACCCTTTGTTCGTGGAAATTCTGCGCGTACCGTACAAGGCAGTGGTCTGGGTCTGGCAATTGTCAAGCGTATTGTTGATATTCACTCAGGTGAGCTGCATATCCAGAATCGGCCTGAAGGCGGTCTGGAAGCCATTATCGCCTTACCCCTGAAAACAGCAGATTCCGAGGCACCCGCTGCCCCAACCACCTTAGATAAAATTCGTCAAACGCTCACTGATCACTTCTAGTAAGTGATCATAAAAGCAACAAACAACTTTTTAGTATTTCTATACAATTCATTTTAATTTTCAATAATTCAATCATTTAAAAAACATCATTTTTCATTATACCTACATTTAGCTAAAAAATTAGACCTTAGCCTAACACCTATGCAAAATACATTTTTTGATCGGTACAATCCGTATCATTATTTAAGAATTTATGAGAGTTGAAATGTCTTTAGATCGTATCCGTTTAGCCTCCCTACACAACAAAGTCATCAGCCCTGAACAAGCTGCTGAATTCATCGAAGATGGTATGACTGTGGGTATGAGTGGCTTTACTCGCGCTGGTGAAGCGAAGGCGGTTCCTTTAGCTTTGGTACAACGCGCAAAAGTAAATCCACTGAAAATCACGTTGATCACAGGTGCATCACTCGGTAACGATTTGGACAAGCAACTCACTGAAGCAGGCGTATTGGCACGTCGTTTACCCTTCCAGGTAGATAGCACTTTACGTAAAGCGATCAACAAAGGCGAAGTGATGTTCATCGATCAGCATTTGTCTGAAACCGTTGAACAGATGCGTAACCAACAGTTAAAAAAACCTGATGTAGCGGTGATTGAAGCAGTTGCGATCACTGAAGATGGCGGCATCATTCCAACAACTTCTGTAGGTAACTCTGCAAGTTTTGCAATTTTTGCTGAGAAAGTGATTGTTGAAATCAACACGAATTTAAGTCCTGCATTTGAAGGCTTGCACGACATCTACATCCCGACTTACCGTCCAACACGTCAAGCAATTCCATTGACTCAAGTGGATGAGCGTATCGGTACACATGCAATCAATATTGATCCTTCAAAAATCGTGGGTATCGTATTCAACAATGAATTGCATGACTCTCCATCAACTGTAACTGCACCAGATGATGAGACTCAATCAATTGCTAACCACTTGATCGCTTTCTTTGAAAAAGAAGTAGCTGAAGAGCGTTTACCGAAAAACCTTGGCCCTCTTCAAGCAGGGATCGGTTCCATTGCAAACGCCGTATTGACGGGTCTGAAAGATTCAAACTTCGAAGACTTGATCATGTACTCAGAAGTACTACAAGACTGTACCTTTGAATTGATCGATGCAGGAAAAATGAAATTTGCTTCAGGTTCTTCAATTACACTTTCTGCAAAATATGGCGAGAAAGTATTTAACAACCTTGAGCACTACAAAGACAAACTTGTATTACGTCCACAGGAAATTTCAAACCATCCTGAACTGGTACGCCGTTTAGGTATTATCGGCATCAACACTGCACTTGAGTTTGATATTTACGGTAACGTGAACTCAACTCACGTATGTGGTACCAAAATGATGAACGGTATTGGTGGTTCAGGTGACTTCGCGCGTAATGCCCACTTGGCGATCTTCGTAACCAAATCAATCGCGAAAGGTGGCGACATCTCTTCTGTAGTGCCGTTTGCTTCACATATCGACCATGCAGAACACGATGTTGATATCCTTGTGACTGAACAAGGTCTGGCAGATCTTCGTGGTCTGGCGCCACGTGAACGTGCTCGTGCAGTAATTGATAACTGTGCACACCCAATGTACCGAGATGCATTGAATGACTACTTCGACCGTGCATGTGCAAAAGGTGGCCATACACCTCACCTGCTTCGTGAAGCATTGTCTTGGCACTCTAACTTTGAAGAAAATGGTCATATGCTTGCAGTAGAAGCTGCAGTCAAAACTGCTTAATTGACCGCTTCAGAAAACGCCCCACGGGGCGTTTTTTTATGGGAAAAATAATAAATAAACAAAGACAAATCTATCCATAAGAATCTGATCAGCTTAACTTCTTAAATATTTTGAATGATTAAAAAACTGCACTTAGTCTGGATGCAGGGCTTTAAATTCCAGTTCTTCACCCTCATACTTCTAACAAGACAAAGATTAGAGACATGACATGCGCGTAGATATTTGGTCAGATGTGGTCTGCCCTTTTTGCTATATTGGTAAAAAACGGCTGGAAGCTGCTGCAAAGGAAAGCGGAATTGAACTTGAAGTCCATTGGCATAGTTTTCAGCTAGATCCTGAAGCGCCAGTCCGTCAGGAAGTTTCCAACTCTGAGCGTTTGGCACAAAAATATGGCCGTTCAGTGGCAGAAGTTGAAGACATGCAGCGCAATATCGCAGCCATGGCCAAACAGGAAGGCATTGAATTTAACTGGGAAGGTGCCAACTCTGGTAATACCTTGAATGCGCATCGCATCATTCACCTGGCACAAAGCAAAGGCTTGGGCAATGAAGCTCAGGAAGCTTTTTTCTACAGCTATATGACGCAAGGCCTGCCAATTGGTGAACGTGAAACGCTGGAAGATGTTGCAGCGCGTATTGGCCTGAACCCGGTTGAAGTGGACGATTTACTCGACTCGGATGAATTTGCGGACTTTGTTAAATTTGACCAGGAAGTGGCGCGTGACCAGCTCAAAGTTACTGGTGTTCCGTTCTTTGTATTTGATCAACGCATTGCTTTGGCAGGTGCTCAGCCGAAAGAAGTCTTTTTACAAGTTCTTGAAAAAGCTTTAGAGGAGCCACAGCAACAACCAGCAGCTGATCAGTGTTCTACAGATGCTTGTGATGTTCCGGCAAAGCCTGAGTAAAAACTAAATCAAAAAATCCCCATTTAAGATGGGGATTTTTTTATGAATGATGTGAATTATTCAACCAGAAAACTGATCTTTAGATTGACACGATATTCGGTAATTTTATTGTCATTAATCACGACTTTCTGTTCATTGATCCAGGCACCTTGAACATTTTTGATCGTCTCTGTGACTTTTGCGATGCCACTTTGAATTGCATCCTCAAAGCTTTTACTACTGCTTGAATTGACTTCTACCACTTTTGCAATTGCCATGATTCAACACTCACTCTGTGAAGATAGAAGCATTCATCTTAGTCGATTTAAATTTCTCTACAGCTCCTAGCAAACAAGTAATAGCAAAAACTTACAGGGAATGAACAAATACTGATCTGCCCTTACTGCTTTAAAAAAAATTTAAATCTGGATCTCTAGTTTTAAATAATCAACAAATAAATGTTTGCTTAAAAGCTTCTAAAACATCTAAAAAATGTATAAAAAACAATCCAAAACCATCTAGAGCAAATATTCTAATATATTGTTTTATAGAGTATTTTATCTAAATTTAGTTGCTTTTCTTGCCGATTTGATCATTTTTTATTAATTGCCATTTGATATTATTTTTCACGTGATTTAAGACTAATTTTTTCCTTGTTCAAGCTCTTGAACATCCAGATATCAAAAGGTCATGTTATGAAAACTGTTAAATTTTTATGCGCAGCAACTGTGATGGCTTTTTCTCTACAAGCTTCAGCACAAATGGCTCAAGTGGTTTATCTTCCAGATTTCCCTGTAAGCAAAGCACCAGTTGAAACTGTAGCAACAGATACTGCAACTGCAGAAACTGAAAAAGCGGCTTAAGTCTTTAAGCAAAATCTCCCAGCAGGCTGAATTATTCAGCCTGTTTTTATTTCAGGGCTTCGAAAATTTAACTTATTCTTCTATTTAAAGAGCATTAAAAACCTCATTATTTTTTATTTTATTTTGATTTCGTTCACTTTTTATTCAAAAAAAACCACCAAATTCGCTTAAAAAATACTCAAAATAATCAAGTATTTTTTCAATCAGATGCTTATAATCAGAACCTGATCTTTTATGGATTTCAGACTTTCTTGTTATGAACCAGCTTCAAGCATTAATACAGGGAAAAATTTCTCCGCAGGCAATTTCTGTGGATTTTTTGATTGAAATGGCTGAGCGTTATCCAGATCCCAACTCTACCGAATATAAACTGGTAGAACTTGCAGTCAATATGATCATGGCCAAGTCACTGGATAAAGCACTCAAATATATCTAGAGAGCTAAAATGAATGCTTTAGAAAAAGCAAAATTAATTAGAGAATTAAATGAATTGGGGCAGCAACTAGAACATAAATCCCTCAGTTTATATGAAGCCGCCCGAACCAAAAAACGACTCCAGGATATTTTTCATCTCTGTGATGAACCTGTTTTTAAAAATCAGATTTTAAGTTTTAAATCCCGTATTCAGCCTGAGCTGGCAGCACATCAGTTTGCAGCAAACACCCAGTTTCATCATTGTTATCGTGGTTATTTTAAGGATCCTGTGCAGCTGCAACAGGCACTGACTGCGCATACAGAAACAGGCTGGGCCTTTTTGCATCAGCCACAACAAGGCTGGCAAATCTGGCTAGGTCCCGTAGAGCAATCTGATTTTTTACATAGTGAATGGGATGAATTAGTAAATTCCCACAACTGGCTTTTGCAGCAACAGCAACAAGGCACATATTTTCCTCTCGATCCCCAACTGAATATTCCGGCTTTATCTGTTCAGGACGCCGAATTCGATACGCTTACCCTGGAAATCGCGCGTTATCATCAGGGCAGTTTGCAGATCCAGACCAAGATCACTGCACCTCAATTGTCTAAAACAATTAAACCTGATTTAGACAGAGCAACTAGCGAAACAGAAGAAGCTAAAACAGCTGAGCTGTCTATAGAAATAGACAACACGGATAGTTCATCCTCTATTTTGATAATAGATGAAAATATTAATTTTCCTGAATCTATACAGCTAGGTAAATTCTCTGCCCTGCTGCATCCCTTAGAACATGCTGGAGCGACTATACGGCGTCTCTGTGCCCTAGAATTACAACCGACTGTCTCCCAACCGGCCGATCTGGAAATAGCGCTATATTATGCCGAGGAAGAGCACTGGCAGGCACGTCCTGTTTATCTCTCCATGCAGACCGATCAGCAAGGGCAAGGTCTGAAATATCTGATGCTCTTAGGCGCACCGAGCCTCTTGCAGGCCAATTCCTGTATCCAGCACTGGGGCACGCAACGTGGACGGCGTTGTATAGAGATAAAATCCATATCATGGGCAGCTTTAGGTGCCTGTCTTGATCAGATAGATCTTTTCAGTGAAATATATCTGCAACAAGCCGAAACGGTCTGGATGCCTGAGGAAAGCTATGCCTATATTCCGGCTCGGTGTATTCATCAAAAGAAATTTATCAATTTTGAGGAAGCGCCCGCTGATTTTTCTACTCCAATTTTATTGCTACAGGAACATCAGAAAATTCGGGTGATTCATGGAGAACGTCGCCTGGCATTGTCCAATCAGGAAATCGCTTATCCTTATTTAATGCTCAAACGTGATAAGGATTTGAATTGGCAAAAAATTCATCAAATTGTTTTAGGATTGTCACAGCCGGTACGGGTTTTAGATCTTTATATGGCAATTCAGGCACAAATCATTAAATAATTGATGTAGTTATGTAGTTTATCCTTGCTTTTTTTCCTTATTTTTTAGAAAACTAGCGCAGTAAATAAAATACGATAAGAGCAAGAATCAACTCATGCGAATAAACCAAATTACTCGAATCTTATTGCTATCACTTGGCGTGGGATTAAGTAGTAGCCCAGTTTGGGCAGAAGCATCTCCTACAGAACCTGCAGAAACAGAACAGCCTACAGGTACAGGTACAGGTACAGGTACAGGTACAGGTACAGGTACAGGTACAGGTACAGGTATTTTAGATCAGATTCCACGCTTGATCGATGCCACGCCTACGATTTTACCTCAACAGTCAGACGAAGCGATGGTGCCCACCACCGAAGAAACAGAAGATAAATCTTGGGCTGACAAAAAGCAGAAAAGAATCCGTGAATGGGCAGACCGCACCGCACATAAGATTGATAACTGGTTTGGCCAGACCAACCCGGATGAGCCAGCAACTGCGACTTTGCGAATCATCCTGGATAATAGCTGGGACAAATATGAAAACTATGAAATCAAGCCGAGGATTCGAGGAAAAATCAAGCTTCCAACCTTGGAACAAAAGTTAAGTCTGGTCTTTGGTGATGACAGCCTGGATAACGAACTGGATAGCAATGTCGCAATTACCAATGAAAATCCTGGCAATGCCCGGGATAAAAATCTGGATATTCGCCGTACCCGTGAAAACAACAGCTCGTTTGCACTACGCTGGTCAGAATTTTCAAATGGCCTACCTTTCGATAGCGATCTGGATCTGGGGGTACGTTCTGGGGATGATATCTATGTACGGGCCAAAATCAGTAAAGACTGGGCGATGCAGAATGACTTCTCTTTTCATGCCGAACAGATTTATCGCTATGGATTGCAGAGTGAAAATTATTTGCGGACCAACCTGGAACTGATCCATGCTCGTCCCAATGAGGCCTTTTTTTCCAATCAGTTAAGTTTAACCTATGCAGATGAGCAGGAAGACGATTTGACCTGGGACAACTATACCTTCAGACAGCATCAATTTTTCCAGGGCAACCGCTTTAACTATGGCATCTATACGGGCGGCTATCTGGATGATAAAGATTTACGCTTAAATCGCTGGGGACCTTATGTGTCCTGGAGACAGCCTTTCTTACGTGAATGGTTCTTTGTGCAAGGCGACCTGAACTATCTGAATGATGACCGACTGGACCGAAGCCATTATCTGGGTGCGATGATACGTCTTGAGGCCATTTTCTAAATTTGAACAAATCCGAAACTATAAAAGCCCATAAAATATGGGCTTTTTAATGTCTGAATCCAATAAGTTTTTATTGGCGGTGCTCAACCGTTGTAAAGGCAATTCGATCACTACGAATCATACGTTTTTGCTGCAAAGAAGGCTGTTCCATCTGTGGCATATTCCATACCGCGCGGTCGGTACGCTGCATTCGTTTTACTTTTGGCGCTTCTTTTTTCATGGGTGCCTGAAAACTAATACGATCGCTACGAGTCACTTTTTTGGACTCAGTATCGGCCATTGTGGCTGCGCTCATTGACATCAGAATGACTGTACTCAGATTCATCATCAGTGATTTTTTCATGGGAGAATTCTCTAAACTTAATAATCGCTATTATAAATTAATATATAAAATATTATCTATTTTTCAGATTTAAAACTTAAAGGTATTTTTTTATTCTGGCTATCGCTTTTTTAAATCATTAAAGGGGAATCCAAGTTTTAAGCGCTAAATTCAGAACATAAAAAATCCCTCCGTAGAGTAATGCCAGTCAGTTAAGCAAATTTTAGTAAAATGTAGTAAAAATGAGTGTATGTAAATACGCTCATTTTTTTATGTCTTTATCTGAACATTTAGAATCCACTCTTGAACATTCTCTCCCATCACT
>NZ_VPDK01000033.1:0-33278 GCF_013417725.1 Acinetobacter sp. YH12233 | reverse complement strand
AGTGAAGGTAAAGAATGTTGAAGGGTGCAATCTAAATTTTCAGATAAAGTCATAAAAAAATGAGCGTATTTACATACACTCATTTTTACTACATTTTACTAATATTTGCTTAACTGACTGGCATTACTCTAAATGAGGGCTTTTTTATAGGCAAGAGATTTAAAAATAGCCTAAGCATTTAAATCATCAGGCTATACTGATTTAAGGTATTTAATAAAATTAATCCTTAAAGGTCTCGTTTAGTGCATTCTGAACAGCTTCCACTCGAGATTTACAGGCTTTATACGCCTGCATAGACTCTTCAACGATTTTCATCAGATTATCAATATCTGGTTCTTGCTGAGATTCAAGTAATTCAGCATTCTTTTTCAAGATGTCATAGCCTTCCTGAAAGCTCAAAGTATCATGACTCATGGGGAGTTACCTGCGTAAGTTGTGCTGAAAATAGGCCATCGTGTAATTCAACCTGAACGGGTTGTTGGACATCAATTTGATGGATTGAACGAACCACATGTTCTTGCTGGCGCACAATGGCATAGCCTTTGGACAAAACATGTTTGGGATTTTGCAGCAGTGTTTCCCGCATCAGGGCATCTAGCTGCTGGTTAATCAGTTGGGTCTGTTGCTGGGCAAGGTTAGAGGTGTTGGACTTGAGCTGCTCTAAACGTTGCAAGGCATTCATAATCTGGTGATTGGCCAAATTTTGGATTAGCTTTAGATATTGCTCATTCTGGCTTTGATAAGCTTGAATTTGCTGTTGAGAAAGTCTCTGGATACTTTGCAGGTTATTTATAACTTCTTGCGTCAGCTCGACGACATGATTGCGAATTCCAGCAATCACTTTACTTGGTGTGTCGAAAGAACGATGAGCAATTTCATCCAGAATCGTCCTGTCTTTTTCATGACCAATACCAACCCAGACGGGAACTGAACGTTTGCAGAGCAGGGCAGCCAATGCATAGTCATTTAAATAAGCTAGATCATTGACTGCACCACCGCCACGAATGATTACGATCAGGTCAGGCGCGTTATGATAAGTTTGTGCCCACTGCTTTAAAGCTTGTGCCAAGCTTTGCATGATGCTTTGCGCTGCCGTATTTCCCTGAAAGGTCGCACTGTGATAGATAAATTCGCATACCTGAGCTTTTTGTAAAGCATCAGCATCTTTCTTGAAATCGCCCAGACCTGCAGCCTTTTCTGGAGCAATCACCAGAATCCGGTTTAGGTCAAAAGGTGTAGGCAGATTTTTATTGCGATTAATCAGACCTTCGGTTGTCAGTCTTTCTACAATCTGCTGATAACGTCGGGCTATATCTCCCAAGGTATATCCAGAATCAATCTCTACAATATTTAGGGAAAACCCATATTGCGGATCAAAGCTGGCTTTGACTTTGATTAAAACCTTAAGGTCCCGGCTTAGCTCAATACCACTTTCACGTTCAAATTGCGTCACAATTTTCTGTGCAGCAAATTTCCAGATGGTGGCCCGGCAACTGGCAATGACCTGATCATTGTCAGGATCTTTTTCTGCCAGTTCCAGATAGTAATGGCCAGCTTTGATATTTAAATTTCGAATCTCAGCTTTGACCCACACCGGTGTATCGAAAGTGATTTTAACTACTTCCTGAACCGTAGAAAGGTATTCTTTTAAGGAAAGCTGGAGATCGTCTTGCATGCCGAGATAAAGTTTAAAATTCAATCAAATATTAAATCAATATGATTGCTAGTACAAACACTAAGCTCAGCGCATAAAGAAGACTAGGATAAAAAACTGAGGCAAGAATTAGCTTAATAGTCTAAAAACAAAATATTAGAGTAATCCTTGGTTGATGAAAGGTAATAAACACTTTGTATAATAATGTAATGACATTGTCATCTTGAAGCCATTCCAATATTTAACTGAATCTAAATTTTAGTTAGTTTAAGAAAGAGATTACTTTTAAAAGCTAATTATTGATTGATATAAATCATAGGAAATAGTGAGAACTTAAATGGGGTTAAACCTAATGATATTAAAAAATGATCCTGCCGCTTTTTACAGAATTACAAACACTCAAGCCTTTTCAGATCTGACGCTATAAATGGAATATGCTACATTAAAGGCGAATTCCTTTAGAAGAATACCGCTCATGAAAAAAATAATTTTATCTGGTTTGTCCGGATTATTTGCATCCATCCTCCTTGCTGGTTGTAGTACAACCCAGTCGCCTGATTCAAACTCTGCGTCATTAGGAACAGCCAATCCAGCGAGTGCCTATTGTATCAATCAGGGTGGAAAGCTGGAAATCCGTAATGAAACTAATGGGCAAGTGGGCTATTGTCATATAAAAAATGGGCAAGTGGTCGAAGAATGGGAATATTTCCGAGCAAACCAGCCTAAATGTATCGCTGATCAGGCAGCTGCACTGGTGGGTCAATCGAATTTAACTGAAGCGCAAATCAAAGAAAAAACCAAAGCTCAAATGGTACGCATGGTTGCACCTGGCCAGCCTGTCACTATGGATTATCGTGAAGAGCGCGTGACGGTCACTGTAGATCCAGCCACTAAGAAAGTAGTTCAGGCCAGCTGTGGTTAAGATATGAAATGCTACTTTCGAGCAGGCAGTATCAATAAGAATAGGTAGAAATTTCATTTTAAATGACAAATCTGTGCTGATCTCTTATAGTGCCTCTCGGAAGGAGAAATTCATGAAAAAGTTATTTGCTTTATCGCTGATGGTTGCTCTGGTCGGCTGTGCAGAGAAAAAACCTTTAACCCCTGAAGAGCAGTGGCATGGCTATTGTCGTAGTGTGGGGAATGCTGCACGGACCATTATGCTGGATCGTCAGAATGCGATCGAGAAAGAAAAGGCTGTTGAGCATGCCAACAAGATTGATGACGACATTACTCGCGGTTTTATCCTGAATATTATCGATGAAGTCTATGCACTTCCGGAACAGGAAATTAAGACCGATGTAGATGCAGCCCGTGAGAAAGTCCGCGCTGAATTTACCGAAAAATGTATCGCCACACCGCATGATAAAATGCCAGATTACAAACCGTTCTAAGGAACGGTTTTTTATATTTAAATAAAACAAACTAAGAAATCATCATTCAAAATAAATAGTGGTTTATAGATATAAGAAAATTCTTCTAATAATAAAAATAGCCTAAGCAATATTAAATATAATTTGTGACAATTGCTAAATCTAAAATATAGAAATGCTTATCTTTATATTGAATAATGAATTTAACTCCAAAGCCTTGAGGAGAACAATAATATGGACGTCGTGAAGTATTTATATCACTCAGATCTGCTGTTAGAAGATGAAAAAGGATTGGCGATTATCGGTGGCGGACGCTATGTCCTGAGTGTAGGAGACAAGGTCGTGATTAAGCAGATCTTGGAGCAGGACAAAAAACGCTGTCTGGTCGAGATTTCCTTTGCCAGCAACAACCATAGTCAGACTTATGAAGATCAATGCGAATTAAAATTTGAGGGTTGTCGGGACGCTTTTCAGCAATATTTGAACTCGACGACAGTCCACTAAGGTGGAGTATCTTTTTCTAAGTAAATCAGGCAACATCGATGTTGCCTTTTTTATGCGTCAAATTTGGTTAAAAGTTGCCATATCTGTACTTAAATTATGCAAGGCGATGATGATTTGATTATTGAATGATCTTTATAAGCATCATTTAGTTATAAAATAATGAGCATCACAAAGAAACACTGTACTTGCATTAACTTTTAACTGGAATTTTAGTAAAATTTTAGAGTCCATATTATTTGTGAAGCTTTTATAAAGCAGGAATTCACAGGTAATTTTTTAAAAAAGAGGAATAACACCGTGCTAGAAGCTTACCGCCAACACGTTGAAGAACGTGCCGCACTCGGAGTCCCACCGAAGCCACTTGATGATGCTCAAACTGCTGCATTAGTTGAATTATTAAAAAATCCCCCAGCTGGTGAAGAAGCATACTTAGTTGACTTGCTTGAAAACCGTGTTCCAGCGGGTGTTGACCAAGCTGCATACGTAAAAGCTGCGTTCTTAGCTGCATTGGCAAAAGGCGAAGCGACTTCTCCACTAGTTTCTAAAGAACGTGCGGTTTACTTACTGGGCACTATGCTTGGTGGTTATAACGTTGCTCCTTTAGTTGAACTTCTAGAAGACGCAGAGCTTGGTGGTCTTGCTGCTGAAGCTTTGAAAAAAACGCTTCTTGTATTTGATGCGTTCCATGACGTAGCTGATAAAGCACGTGCAGGTAATGCAAATGCAAAAGCTGTTCTTCAATCATGGGCTGACGCTGAATGGTTCACAAACCGTGCAGACGTTCCAGAAGAAATCAAACTGACAGTTTTCAAAGTAACTGGCGAAACGAATACTGATGACTTGTCTCCAGCACAAGACGCTTGGAGCCGTCCAGACATTCCATTGCACGCAAATGCAATGCTGAAAAACGAACGTGATGGCATCAACCCAGAAGTTCCTGGTGAAGTTGGTCCATTAAACCAAATTAAAGATCTCATCGCGAAAGGCAACAAAGTTGCTTACGTAGGTGACGTTGTTGGTACAGGTTCTTCTCGTAAATCTGCAACTAACTCTGTACTTTGGTTCTTCGGTGACGAAATCGCTCACATTCCTAACAAGAAAGAAGGCGGTTATTGCTTAGGTTCTAAAATTGCTCCGATTTTCTTCAACACTATGGAAGACGCTGGTGCGTTACCAGTTGAAATCGACGTAGCAAACATGAACATGGGTGATGAAATCACTCTTAAAATCGACAAGGCTGCTGCTAAAGTAACTGCGTTCAAAGACGGCGCTCAAATCGCTGAAGCTGACCTTAAAACTCCAGTACTTTTAGACGAAGTTCGTGCGGGTGGTCGTATTAACCTGATCATCGGTCGTGGTTTGACAACTAAAGCACGTGAAGAGCTTGGTCTTGAGCCTTCAACTCTGTTCCGTACTCCAGTACAACCTGCTGACACTGGCAAAGGCTTCACCCTTGCTCAGAAGATGGTTGGTCGCGCTTGTGGTCTTCCTGAAGGTCAAGGTATCCGTCCAGGTACTTACTGTGAACCACGTATGACTACTGTTGGTTCTCAAGATACTACTGGTCCGATGACTCGTGACGAATTAAAAGACTTGGCTTGCCTAGGCTTCTCTGCTGACTTGGTAATGCAATCTTTCTGTCACACAGCTGCGTATCCAAAACCAGTTGACGTTCAAATGCAACACACGCTTCCTGATTTCATCATGAACCGTGGCGGTGTTTCTCTACGTCCAGGTGACGGTATTATCCACTCTTGGTTAAACCGTATGCTTCTTCCAGATACCGTTGGTACTGGCGGTGACTCACATACTCGTTTCCCAATCGGTATCTCATTCCCAGCGGGTTCTGGTCTTGTAGCATTCGCTGCAGCAACTGGTGTTATGCCACTTGATATGCCAGAATCTGTTCTTGTGAAGTTCAAAGGTAAAATGCAACCTGGTATCACTCTACGTGACCTAGTTCATGCAATTCCTTACGTAGCGATCCAAGAAGGTGACCTGACTGTAGAGAAGAAAGGTAAGAAAAACATCTTCTCTGGCCGTATCCTTGAGATTGACCTGACAGAAATGGAAACTGACCTGACTGTTGAGCAAGCATTCGAACTTTCTGATGCTTCTGCTGAACGTTCTGCTGCTGGTTGTGCGATCACTCTTTCTGAAGAGAAAGTTGCTGAATACCTACGTTCTAACATCACTATGCTGAAGTGGATGATTTCACAAGGCTATGGCGATGCTCGTACTATGGCGCGCCGTGTTGAGAACATGGAAAAATGGTTGGCTAACCCATCACTTCTTAAAGCTGATGCTGATGCTGAATACACTAAAGTGTATGAAATCGACCTTTCTACAATCACAGAACCAGTTCTTTGCTGCCCGAACGACCCAGATGATGCGAAACTTCTTTCTGACGTTCAAGGCGTGAAAATTGATGAAGTATTCATCGGTTCTTGTATGACTAACATCGGTCACTTCCGTGCAGCTGGTAAACTTCTAGACAAAGTACCTGGTGGTTCTTTATCTACTCGTCTATGGTTGGCTCCACCAACTCGTATGGACGAACACCAATTGATGGAAGAAGGTTTCTACAATACTTATGGTAAAGCTGGCGCTCGTACTGAAATGCCAGGCTGTTCATTATGTATGGGTAACCAAGCACGTGTAGCTCCAAACACTACTTGTGTGTCTACATCTACTCGTAACTTCCCGAACCGTCTAGGTCAAGGTGCTAACGTTTACCTAGCATCTGCTGAGCTTGCTTCTGTTGCTGCTGTATTAGGTAAATTACCTTCTCCAGAAGAATACCAACAGTACGCTGCTCAAATCGACAGTATGTCTGCTGACATCTACCAATACTTGAACTTCGACAAGATGAGCGAGTATACAGATGCTGCTAAAGACATCGATACCAAGAAAATTGCTGCTGCTCAATTAGCTTAATTGATCAAAAAGTAGTTTAGAATAAGGGCTGATTTATCAGCCCTTATTTTTTTATTTAGTATTTATAAGATGTACAAACTTATTTCGATTTTAAAAGAATTATCAGCACAACACGATATAAAAAATTATCATTGGGATATTCCCAAAAATTGCCCGATACAAATTCCAGATTATTTATCCTCAAACTTCGATAGAAATGTTTATCTCAAAGAACATTTCAATAAAGCCTTGAATAAAGGTGACTGTTTACCTGGTTATTATTGGATAATTCAAGAGTGGGGCGGGATTTCTTCTTTCAAACGTAATGAACTGAACGATGCCAAAATTTTGAAATTTTTAAAGGATCTTGAGGAAAAATCGCTTACTAAAGTATCTTTTGATCGTATTTCATCTTTTTCTAAAGTTGCTTCTTTCATTCAACCCAGTGAATACGTTATTTATGATTCAAGAGTGATTTATTCACTCAATTGGCTACTATTTAATTATGCATCTGAGTGGGAGCTGTTTAGTCAGCCACAAAGTCGAAATAGTGAGTTGATGAAATATGATATGCAAACAATATTTCGTCTGACAGGAAAGAGCCCTAAATACCGTAGTCATAAAAATGCTTATAATGAATATTGTGAGTTGATAAAAATGCTTTCTAAAGAAATCTATGAACAAGGTGGTAAGCCTTATTTGTTAGAAATGTTATTGTTTACTGTGGCACCAAATGCGATTGTAGAAGATATACAGAAAAAAGTTTCTCTAAAAATTGATTTAGAATTAACTGTTTAATTGAAAGATAATTTAAATAAGAAGTATGATTAGGGCTGACTTATGAACGCTTTTTTATATGAATAATCAATCTTGCTATATGTGTGATAATTTGGCGACAACAAAAGAACACGTGCCACCAAAATGCTTATTTCCAGAAAAAAAAGACTTAAAAGATATTAGTTTAGATTTAAGAAAAGGACTGATCAAAGTACCTTCATGTGTGAATCATAATTGTAAGAAGTCAGGTGATGATGAATATCTGTTGAATGTTTTATCAATGACAATTCAAACAGGTAAATATGGACTTTTAAATTTTGAAAGTAAGGTAATGCGTTCTTGGAGTAGAAAGGATCGAATATCTAAACTAAAAGAAAAATTAATATCGACAGCTAGAGCAGTAAAAATAAAAGATTCAGAGTCAGAAGATATTTTTGAAGCTTTGGAATTAACTGTAGATAGGGATAGATTGAAAGAAGTTTTAAGATGTTGTGCTCTAGGACTTTATTATTATGAATTTGGAAAGAGGTATAAGGGTTCAGTACACTCAACTCCTTTATTTTCACCAATCCCTGATAAGAATTGGATAGAACAACAAGGTCAAATGGAGGATTACTATTTTAATAAATTTAAGAATATTAAAAGAAAAGGAGATAATCCTGAGATTTTCCAATATGCGTTTTATCAAGATACATTTAATAATATGCTAGTAGTACTAATGTGGTTTTATGAAGGATGTAAAGCAATATCATTTTTCAGATAAGCATATATTTAAAAACTTCTACAAATTGCACATTTACTAAATATATCATGCAATTCAAATATTAAAAATTATTGAAAGTTGTCATAAAAGCCCAAACAATCTCGATTCCTCTGCATTGGTGGTTTCCTCAATGGAACTCAGGTTAAAGACCAAGGCGATAGCTTTGTCTGCGTCGAAAATGGTAAACAGGTGACTTACCATAAAAAGGAAATCTTCCATCAAGATGCTTGGGATCATGATTATTATGTTTGTGAAACTACGACTGACCAGCAAGCACGCAACTGGGTTTATGATATTCCACCACATTAATTGTCTCTATTCAGGCTGTAAATCAAACAATTACTAGAAACAATAACTTGCATAACATTTCTAAAATTGATTTTTCATACTATTTTCCTAAAACTGTATGAAAATAAAGCCAATAGGGAATATTATGAATTATGAAATCGATGCCTTTGGCACCTTGGTAATTGCAGTTTTTTTTCTTTTCATTGGGCGGTATCTGGTTAGTAAAATTGGCTTCTTTAGAAATTATAACTTACCCGAACCCGTAATCGGCGGTCTGATCGCAGCGATTACAGCTTTTATTCTCTATAAATTTTTTAATATCAGTGCCACATTTGACTCAGAAATCCAAACTATTTTGATGCTGATGTTCTTTACCTCTGTTGGTTTAAGTGCAGACTTTACCAAGCTCAAAGAAGGCGGGAAATCACTGCTGATCTTTCTGGTCTGTGTCATTCTATTTGTAGTTGTACAAAATGCGGTGGGTATGAGCTTAGCTACAGCACTTGGGCTTGATCCATTGATTGGTCTGATTGTTGGTTCTGTTACCTTAACAGGGGGTCATGGTACTGCCGGTGCTTGGGGTGAAGTTCTGGAAACTCAATATGGAATCCAGGGGGCAATTGTCCTCGGAATGGCAAGCGCTACTTTTGGTTTGATTATTGGTGGACTTGTGGGCGGTCCGGTTGCCAAATTCTTGATTAAACGCAATCAATTGGCAGAGACAGTAGCGCAAGAGACCAATGAGCAACAACTCGATACTAGCATCAACACCGCACCCTTCGAATATCCAAAGAAAACCCGGTTGATTACAGCCAGTAATGCAGTGTCGACTTTGGGGATGTTTGCGCTATGTATTTTTGTTGCGAATGAGATGACAGAGATCAGTCAGGGAAGATGGTTTGAACTGCCGACCTTTGTCTGGGCCTTAGGGACAGGGGTGATTGTACGTAACTTCCTGGAACATGTCCTAAAAGTCGATATCTTCGACCGTGCTATTGATGTATTCGGAAATGCGTCATTGTCTCTGTATTTATCTATGGCTTTACTGTCACTGCAACTTTGGTTACTGGCCGATTTGGCAGGCCCGCTCATTACCATTTTGTTTGCGCAGACAGCGGTACTGATTTTATTTACCGCAATTGTGACCTTTAGAATCATGGGAAAAAATTACGATGCCGCTGTATTGGTAGCAGGACATTGTGGTTTTGGTATGGGAGCAACACCGACTGCGATTGCCAATATTCAGGCGGTCACCAATAGTTATGGTCCATCACATAAAGCATTTTTGATCGTACCGCTGTGTGGTGCATTTTTTATTGATATTGTGAATGCTGTGGTGATTCAGAGCATCATTGCATTTTTCGGTTAAATTTTAATACAACTTTAAAATCATATAGACATGAAAAAGCCCCATGGTTAGGGGCTAGTCGTATGCACATCTGAGGCACATACTGTAAGAGGCTCATCTCATACTGAGCGTATTAAAGCACATTAACCTATCAATAGCCATTTAAATCATCTTTAGGCAGATAACTGTTGCTCAATGACTGGCCATAAGTTTTGATGTGAATTCTTGAACATCAGCATATGGCCAATCCCTTTATGACCATATTCTTGGGGCTTTAGCTCAATCATTTCTGTGGCTGCTTTTGGATATAAGCGCAGCAAGTCTTTGACATTCGCTTGAGTGGCGATTTCATCATCCGACGCCCAGATTGATGTGATCGGGCAGGTGATCTGAGCATGATAGTCATGTGCTGGTGCGATCTTTTTACCAATCGCATTAATTATATAACCTGGTTTACTACAAAATTCTGCCCATTCACGTGCCACATCTTTTGGCAGGTTTTCACCCATACCAATCGCTTGGGTTGGGCCATAGCCTTTAGTGATACGTGCCAATGGGAAAATGATATTGAACATCACTGGCGCTAGTAATTTGGTGCGGCCCCTTAAACCTTTAATATGACCCGTCGATCCGGCAATTGCCACGACTTTTTCCACTTTGACATAGTTTGGGACAATACCCAGCAGCTGTCCACCAGCACTATGACCAAGTAAGATGACCTTTGCTGCCTGAGTTTTAGCTAATAGCGCATCTATCGCAGCCGGAATGTCCAGTTGTCCCCATTGCACAATACTGGCTTTAGACTGCTTAACCGAACCTTTTAAAGATTCCCCAATACCTCGAAAATCAAATACCATTACGGCATAACCCTGAGTTTGCAACCAGCAGCTAAAAATATGATAAAACTGTTTGGTAATGCCAGTCGCAGGACAGATTAATATGGGAGATTTCTTACTTTCAGTCTCAGTGACTGGATAAAAACGTGCACTTAATTGATAGCCATCCTGGCACTTTAGAGTCAATGTTTCGAATTCAGACATGGGCTACACTATATTTTTGAATCAGAATGAATGCTTAAATTTACCTGACTTCTTCAAAGAAACTTGTTAAAACAATGACTAAAAAGTCAGTACGATGATAAAAACGGAATGAAAATATGCAGGGAATCGAACTTGATCTGGCAGTAAAGATCGCGATTATTTTTAGTGGAATATTCTTATGGGTGGGGATGTTAACCGGAGTATGGAAGTATTGGCAAATCCGCCAGTCTGTCAATTCACGGGCGCATTATTATGTGGATATTGCGCATCGCAGCAGTCTGCTTTATGCCCCTGCGACATTGATTCTGGCAGTATTGGCTTACTATTCAGCACTATTTTCGCAGATTAATTTGATCTGTGTATTGATCAATGTTCTCTTTTTCAGTTTCTCGATTAGTGCGTATATCTTGCATGGGTTTTTGAAAGACACCACTAATCAGTTTAAGCGACCGCATCAACTAGGTAAATTTCAGTTGCCGGGCGTGCTTATGACTTTGGCAATGTTAGGTTTAATTATTACAGAATTAGGAGGAACAAGTGTGCTTCTTTATGGGGCGGCGGTCGGATTATTCTAATTTTTTAATAGTTGATTTTATTTTTTGAGCTTTAAGCTCAATTTATTTCTTTTCTGCCAGATGGATGACTGGCCAGATCATCCACTGGGGTATAAATTTATTAATAAATTATCGGTATTTCTGGTCAATCACAGCCCATAAGAAAAAGGCTGCCGACACAATCAAGGCATAACCGACGTACTCAAATTTTAAATTGCCTTGAATTAAACAATGCACAATCAAGGTCAGCATAAGCGCAACCGTGGTGCTCAAGAAAGTCACCAGATTGGTATTTGCCTTAAGAGCGTCAATGAAGACTTGCTTTTTGAAATGTACTGATAACATCTCCATCCCTCCCGTTTATTTGTATTATTGAAGAGTAAATCTTATTGATTTAGTCTGAATTGAATATACAGTTGTACTTCTTAATTTCAACCTTTGCAACTATTTAAGTGAACTTTAACAGTTAAAAAAGGCCTCCTTTAGTCGTATTACTGCACTAATCAATGATTGCATCTGAATCATCACCGTTAACATTTCAGCGAGGGCAGTTCGACTGAAGTGTGCAAGTGACCAATCATTGCTACCATAGAGAAAAGCAAATTCTACGCCAAAAATTTGTAGAGATAATCCAGAGAATGTAAGTCTATGTAGGATGATGAAGGTGAGTTGGTTTAATCAGGAAACAATATGTTTAAAAAACAGTAAAATAGAGAGTTGTATTGATCTTCTGCTAAAGAATGAAAACGGAAGTAAGAAAGAAGCTAATTAAAATAATTGATTAAAAGTTTATAAAGCTTTCTAAAATACAATTTGGCTATGATGAGAAGGTTAGGGTGTAAACAATAAATGCCGGTTTGGGTAAAACCTGACAGATATTGATCACGCTAAAACCGGATTTTGGGTAAAAATACGATTTTTATGACCTCTTAGAAAGATTAATTTCTGATGCGGTCAATCACAGCGGCAATGACAAGAACAATAAGAGATGGAATCAGCCATGCCATATTTTGTTCAGAAAGCGGTAAGTTCTGTAGCAATTCAGGTAATTCAAGACCAGCAACTTTAAGCCCATCAAAAACACCGAAAATAAATGCAACCAGTGTAGTCGGTGCAACAACTTGAGCAGGCTTTTTAAAGAAATGACCGCAGAAGCTTAGCAGGATCACTGCAATCGCAGGCGGATAAATCGCGCTCAATACAGGCACAGACACGGCAATTAGTTTGGTCAAACCAAGATTTGAAATCACCAGCGAGAAGCCGACCAGTACAAAGACAAAGGCTTTATAAGGCAGTTTGGTAATAGAGGAGAAGTATTCAGCACATGCACAGGTTAAGCCAATCGCAGTCACCATGCAGGCAACAAAGATCATGGTGGCAAGGAAATAAGCACCCATATCACCAAAAGCATGTTGTACATAGGCATGCAGAATAATCGCACCATTCGCAGCATTAGGGGCAACATCATGACTACCTAAGCCTAGTTTAAACAGGCTGAGATACACCAGCGTCAAACCGATACCAGAAATAATCGCTGCATTGACTGCATATTTGGTAATCAGCTTGCGATCCGTTACGCCACGAGAAGTAATCGCACGCACAATCACAATACCAAAGACCAATGCACCTAAGGTATCCATGGTCAGATAACCATTAACGATGCCTTCAGTGACCGGACTTGTAACATAGTTACCCACTGCAGCAGGTGGTTTGCCGGCAGGAATCAATACTGCAGCACCGCCTAAAATAATCAATGCGATAATTTTTACTGGAGACAGGAAGTATCCAACTGTATCCAGAATCTTATTTGGATAAAGGGAAACCAGAGTCACTACAGCGAAATAGATCACACTATAGATCAGCAGATTGCTAGGTGCATTGCCAAAGTATGAAGAGAAGCCGATTTCATAAGAAACGGTTGCAGTACGTGGTGTCGCAAACAAAGGCCCAACCGTCAGATAACACACGACAGTCAATAAAAGACTGGCAGCTTTACCTAAAGGAGAACTTAAGATCTGGATTGAACCTTCAACACGTGACAATGCCACGATGGTGATGACAGGTAGGCCAACTGCCGTAATCAGGAAACCTAGGGCAGCTAACCATACATGCTCACCGGCTTGTTGAGCCACAATCGGTGGAAAGATAATGTTGCCTGCACCAATAAACAGTGCAAAGGTCATAAAACCTAAGGCCACAATATCTCTTGTACGGAGACTTGTCATAGAGGGAGAACAAATAAATAAAAGAAAGCGATTTTAGTGTATATATGATGATTTTTGGAGTTTAATTTAATGCCGAAAGCCTTGATTTTACTGATCTTGATGATCGGATAATATGAACTTTAAAAGCTTGGTAGAAATATATCTTTGATATTCAGTTAAAAAAATTATAATTTATTTTTAAATAAATAAATCATTTAGGCTCCATTTCATCATTTTAAGCTTATTGTTTGTATAAATAAGCAGCATTGAGATTCTCTAGAGCAAGTTTTAAGAATTGTCATGCAGAGCGAACAAATGCGCATCTTGGCTGAAAAAGGACTATAATTTCCCGATTCACCTTGAGGATAGATCCATGCGAGCTCCAGCGATTACTCTGAAAACCGAACAAGATATCGAAAAATTACGTATATCTGGGCGTTTGGCTGCACAGGTTTTGGAAATGATCGGGGAGCATGTCAAGCCGGGTGTCACAACTGAATATCTGGATGACATCTGTCATGATTTTATCGTCAATACACTAAAAGTGACGCCAGCTAATATTGGCTATTATGGTTATACCAAAACCACCTGTATTTCACCGAATGAAGTGGTTTGTCATGGTATTCCATCTCCGAATACGGTCTTGCAAGATGGCGATATTATTAATATTGACGTTGCGATCATTAAAGACGGTTATTTTGGCGATACCAGTCGAATGTATTATGTCGGTACACCAACTCCTGAAGCCAAACGTCTGGTCGAAACCACTTATGAAGCTATGGTTGCCGGGATTCATGCCGTTAAACCGGGCGCAACCCTAGGCGATATTGGTTATGCAATCCAGTCTGTTGCACAGCGTGAAGGCTACACCATTGTGCGTGAATATTGTGGTCATGGGATTGGTAAAATTTATCACGAACAGCCAAACATTCTGCATTACGGACAACCAGGTCAGGGCATCAAACTGGTACCCGGTATGGTCTTTACCATTGAACCTATGGTCAACATGGGTAAAGCACGTGTTAAAGAGCTGAAGGACGGCTGGACAGTCGTGACTGCAGATAAATCCTGGTCAGCTCAATGGGAACACATGGTAGTTGTAACCGACACAGGTTTTGAGCTGTTATCACCATGGCCAGAAGGCACTGGCGAGTATCCGGAAATTTAAATTATTTTTCATGTTATGCATTGAAATACAGTAGCTTACATAAATTACAGCATACGTGTTATTAATGACAAAAGCCTACAAAATACTACATGAAGAAGTGGTTTAACCAGCCAAATTCTCTTAATCTATTTATAGTTAGTTGATATTTGCTTTGTTAGATGTCTGATTGCTGTGTATTAGATTTGGCTTGGCGGTAGTAGTTTCCTTTCGTTCACTTCATGCTGTAGTGAATCGTTTTTATTAGCTCATTTTTCCCCAAGAATGAGCTATTTTTTTTGCCGGAAATATGTCTATTTATACAAGATGCAGATGCTCAACCAGATAATCAATAAATACTCTTACAGCTGGTAACAGACCACGACGGGAAGGATAAACCAGATGGAAAATTCCATGTGCCGTTTTCCAGTCTGAAAGTACCCGAACCAGTTCGCCCCGTTCTATATATTGCTGCACGACATTATCGGGCAATAAGGTAATACCACAGCCTGAAGCTGCCAGTTGTGCCAGCATATTCAGGTCTGATCCCATTACGGTCGGGTTGATCCGGATTTTCTTCTGTTGCTGCTGCTCATTCTGCAATATCAGGAACTGTTCAGTATGTTCCTCAGCCATGCTTAAAATTTTATGTTCAGAGAGCTGTTCAGGTGTTTTAAGATCGCCAAATTCATTTAAATAGCCCTGACTGGCAAACAGATGCTGTTCAATTTTTTCAAACTGACGAATTACCAGATTCGGATCATCATCCAGGCTGGTCCGTACCCGTAAGGCCAGATCAAAACCTTCATTAATAATGTCCACACGTCGATTGGTGATCATCATCTGGACTTTAATTTCAGGATATTTTTTCAGGAAATCCGGCAGGATTTTTGCCATTTCATTCTGGGCAATGGAGACGGGCAGGCTGATTTTAATGGTACCACGCGGTTCAGTACTGAGATGATCCACCAGATCATGGGCGGCCTGTGCTGCACTGAGCATCACTTGTGCATGTCGATAGATATTCATGCCAATATCAGTGACTGCAAAATGGCGAGAACTACGCTGAATCAGGCGGACACCAAGGCGTTCTTCCAGATTATAAACACGGCGGCTGAGCTTGGATTTGGGAATATCGGTGGCACGTTCGGCTGCACTAAAGCCGCCATGTTCAACGACCTGCGCAAAACAGTAAAAATCATCCAGATCAGTCAGCATCGTTTAATTCCATTCCTGCAACAATAGGCTGATTAAAAAATGATTGTTGCATACTGTCAACTATAGAATACGAATTTTGAATGATGACTAGATCTCGGACTCAAGTAATTTAAGTAAGGTCTTCATGCCTTCTGTGGCCGTTTGGGAAATCTTGTGAAACTGAACTGGTAAATGCTGTTGATCTGCTTTGGGATCAATATAGTAAGCTGTGGAGTGAGCTGGAATCTCATGGATTAAACCAGCAACAGGATATACTTGCAAACTGGTTCCAATGACCACAAAAATATCAGCATTCTGTACACAATCTTGTGCTTCTTCATAAGCAGGAACTGCTTCGCCAAACCAGACTACATGTGGACGTAGTGGATAGCCATCCTTACAGAAGTGTTTAGTTAAATCTAATTCAGTCCCTTCAATCGGATAAAACTCGGTGGTGTACTGACAATTCGGGCCTGAGGTTTTGGCTAGGCGGATATTACCATGCAGGTGAATGACCTTGGAGCTTCCCGCACGTTCATGCAGATCATCAATATTCTGGGTAATCACATGTACATCAAAATCATCTTCAAGTTCGGCAATGAGTTGATGAGCTGCATTTGGCTGTGCTTCCAGAATATTTTTACGTCGGGCATTATAAAAGCGTTGCACCAGTTCCGGATTTTTAGCCCAAGCTTCCGGTGTGGCCACTTCTTCTATACGATACTGTTCCCAAAGCCCATCACTGTCACGAAAGGTGTTAATCCCACTTTCCGCACTCATGCCAGCACCTGAAAACACCACCAGTTTTTTCATGATTTCTTCTCCTGAATCTTTAGGCCGCTGATGAACTCGACTGTAAATTGTCTTTCAGAAAGATACCGAGCTCCTTGGCAAATTTGAGTGGTTCGGTCAGTAAGGGGGTATGGCCAGATTTTGTAAAAAGTACCTGTTTAGCCTGAGGCAGGCTTTGGGCAATTAGGCGCTGACCTTCCACAGGATAAAGTTTTGACTGCACACCGCTAAAGAAAGTTACTGGACAAGTAAGCTTCGTCAGAGCTTCACGATAATCTTCCTGATGATATAAATAATTATTGATGTACCACGCCATATAATCCACCCGGCTAGAAGGAAGGAGCAGGCTTTGCAGACGAGGTTGGTTCAGGATGAACTTAAATACTTTCAAACTGGCTGGACGATCATTTTGTAGCTGGATAAAGCGCAGCCATAATGCTGCAATTTGCTGTCGTACTGAATTATCCAGATCCCGAATGAGTTCAATATGCTGATGTTCTGCAAGTAATGTTGAAAGCTGCTGCAAAATTTCAATAAATTCCTGATGGCGTGGACCAAAAAGTCCAAATGCCCAGGCATTATCGACCGGAATCTTCGGTGTTTGGTCAATATGCAAATAAGCTGCTATGTGTTTGGCAAAGTTCCCATAGCACAGGCCATGCATGGTGGTTGTCGCGCCCATAGAGTAAGCAATTACAATGAATTGATCTAAATTGAGCTGCTGGATCACCGACTGAACATCAAGCCAGTGACTGGAAATCGCATCCAGGTCTTGCGGGATTTTGCAGTGACTAGACGCCCCAAAACCGCGCCATTCAGGAATAATAAAGCGGAAGTTTTTCTGATGTGGATAGAGAAAAGCTGCCCATTGCCAGCTCAACATGCCCAGACCGGATAGGACCAGTACCGGTTGACCCTGACCGTATTCACGTACAAATAACTGTTCGCCATCTGGCATGGCATAGAAGGGCATGCATATCTCCGTATTTATAATTTTTCTACATCGAATTGTTTAAGTCTGGGAATGACCTGTTCCAGCCAGGCAATCCAGCCCAGTTCCTGATCAATACCCAGTTGCAGAATCATTTTATGAATATACAGGGTTCGGTCATTTTCGTCAGCTTGAGCAAAGTCTTTGGCGAAAATATGCTGATAGGTTTTAAGCTTTTCTTTATGTATTTCTAGATGTCGTTCCAGTTCAGGTAAGGTGCTGTTGCCGCCAAGTTGGGCTTCTGCACGCAGACGAACCATCAATTCTTCACGAAGCTGTGCAGGAGAGCTATGCTCCAGCATCCAGTTAGCCAGTTCTTCCCGGCCGAGTCGTTCTACCTGATAGGTTTTTTTACGGCTATGAGAATCTTCCTCTTCTATGGTCGAAATCCAGCCTTTTTGCAGCATGGCATTTAGTTCACGATAGATCTGCTGATGGGTGGCATTCCAGAAGAAGCCCATGGAGCGGTCAAAACGGCGTGCCAGTTCAATGCCGGTGCTCGGTTTCTCAATCAGGCTGGTGAGTAAAACATGTGATAAAGACATAAACGTCTCAAAAAAGTGACTCGGGATTATTATGCAACATGTTGCATAAAAATCAATTCTGCACTATAAATTAGTGCAACAAGTTGCATAAGGCTGATGCTTGATGGAAATAAATCAGTCAGCCTGAATAAAAATAGCCAGCACATCTGCACGCTAGGGAGTTGAAATGTCTAAATATCCGAATTTACTTGCCCCACTGGACCTAGGTTTTACCACGCTTAAAAACCGTGTCTTGATGGGCTCTATGCATGTGGGCTTAGAAGAAGCACCAGGTGGTTATAATCGGATGGCTGCCTTTTATGCAGAACGCGCCAAGGGTGGCGTAGCATTAATTGTGACAGGTGGTATCTCACCGAATGATCATGGCGTCACTTTTCAGGGCGGTTCCAAGCTCGACACGATTGAAGAAGCTGAAAAGCATAAAATCATTACTCAAGCCGTGCATGAGGCTGGCGGGAAAATTGCCATGCAGATCCTGCATACCGGCCGTTACTCTTATCAGGCGGAAAATGTCGCGCCGTCTCCAATTCAGGCACCGATTAATCCAGTCAAACCGCATGCTTTAAGCTCTGCTGAAGTGCAGCAAACCATTGATGACTTTGCCAACTGTGCCAGACTGGCTCAATACGCCGGTTATGACGGTGTCGAAATCATGGGTTCAGAAGGTTACCTGATCAATGAGTTCATCGCAGCGCGTACCAATCATCGTGATGATGAATGGGGTGGTAGTTATGAAAACCGTATCCGTTTCCCGATTGAAATTGTACGCCGTACCCGTGAAATGGTCGGTGAGAATTTTATTATTATCTATCGTCTTTCCATGCTGGATCTGGTTGAAGGCGGTTCAACTCTAGAAGAAGTAATCCAACTGGCCAAAGCCATTGAGAAAGCGGGCGCGACGATTATTAATACCGGTATTGGCTGGCATGAAGCGCGTATTCCGACCATTGCTACCAAAGTGCCACGTGCGGCCTTTACTTGGGTTACGCGCAAGCTAAAAGGTCAGGTGAGTATTCCTCTTATTACCTCTAACCGTATTAATACGCCGGAAATGGCAGAATATGTCCTGGCTACAGGCGATGCCGATATGGTGTCAATGGCACGTCCAATGCTGGCAGACTCTGAGTTTGTCTTAAAAGCAGAACAGGGCCGTAGTGATGAAATTAATACCTGTATCGGTTGTAATCAGGCCTGTCTGGATCATATTTTCTCGATGAAAATTGCTACCTGTCTGGTGAATCCACGCGCGTGTTATGAAACTGAACTGATCTTTAAAGAAACCAATGTAGCGAAAAATATTGCAGTGATTGGTGCAGGACCAGCGGGTTTAAGCTTTGCCATCTATGCAGCAGGTCGTGGTCATCATGTCACTGTATTCGAAGCTTCAGCGCAGATTGGTGGGCAATTTAATATTGCGAAGACCATTCCAGGTAAGGAAGAGTTTTATGAAACCTTACGTTATTTCAAACGTCAGATTGAGTTGCAACCACGTATTCAATTGAAATTAAATTGCACCGCGACCTTTGATCAGCTGATTTCAGCCGAATTTGATGACATTGTGGTTGCCACTGGGGTGACACCGCGTCAGCTCGATATTCCTGGAATTGATCATCCTAAAGTGTTGTCTTATCTGGAGGTACTAAGAGAGCGTAAACCAGTCGGCCAGCGTGTAGCGATTATTGGTGCAGGGGGTATTGGCTTTGATACGGCTGAGATGCTCAGTCATGGGACCGAAAGTGGTAGCGTCAATCCGGAAAAATTCTATGATGAATGGGGAATCGATACTAACTATGAAAATGTCGGTGGACTCAAGACCGCCAATGTAGAACAGCCTGAACGTGAAATTTATTTATTGCAGCGTAAAGCAGCTTCTGTCGGTTCAAGTCTGGGTAAAACCACAGGCTGGATTCACCGTGCTGGCTTAAAGCATCGTAATGTCAAAATGATTGCTGGTGCAAGCTATGAAAAAATTGATGATCAAGGTCTGCATGTGATGGTAAATGATCAACCTGCAGTGTTAGACGTAGATAATGTCATTATCTGTGCTGGTCAGGAATCTTATACTGCCATGTTTGATGAACTAAAAGCTGCCGGTAAAAACGTGCATCTCATTGGTGGTGCGAAAGAAGCAGGTGAGCTGGATGCTAAACGTGCAATCCGTCAGGGTGCTGAATTGGCTGCGGTGATTTAATTGATAAAACTTAAAAGATGACAGTTTTTGCTTTCATGCGAAATTGTCATGAAAGAAAGTTGATTCGCAACATTCCCTCTCCTTTGTTAAAGGAGAGGGTTAGGGAGAGGATTCTATTCTGAAACACCAGAATCCCCCTAAATCCCCCTATTTGCAAAGAGGGACTTTACAACAAAAAGGAAATAATAATGACACTACAAACAACCCAAACTGCAATTATGCGTTGGCATGAAATGTTGGAAACACGTGACATGTCCATATTGAATGAACTCCTCGCGGACGATGTCGTATTCCGCTCACCCGTGGCTTTTCAGCCTTATCCCGGGAAACAGGTTGTATTTTTTATCTTGACCAATGTGGTTCAGGTCTTTGAAAACTTTACTTATCACCGCGAATTTCTTAGTGAAGATGGTAACAATGTTGTACTTGAGTTCTCCGCCAATGTCGGCGATAAGAAACTTAAGGGAATCGACATGATTCAGTTCAATGATGAAGGTCAGATCATTGATTTTGAAGTAATGATACGACCAAAATCTGGACTTGAAGCCTTAGCTATAGAAATGGGCCAGCGGATTCAGGCTTATCAGGCTAATACTTAATTTCCTAAAATTGATTCAAGTCGGCATGAAGTTTGTACATCACTGATAGAAAACTAGAGGGGAATACAGATGAAAATGTGGCTTAAAAAAATGAGTCAACTTTCAAGTGAATATCTGGACCGCTTTAGCGGAGCCGATCTTCCAACACTTTATTATAATCCGAATGGTTTATTTTCTGGTGTGATTGAACGTTTACCACTTTTAAAACAGAAATATCGTCCAACACCGTGGTTATCGAATGCGCATGCGCACATTCTATATCTGGACTTGATAAAAAAACGCACGATTAAGCTGCAATATGATGTGCTTGAGCAGCTGAATATGTCCGATGGCGGCATTACTGGCATTGCCTGGTATGGTTTAGATTTACCGCCAAGTACACCTACCATTGTGCTATTGCATACCATTACCGGCTCTCCGGAATCCATGCGGGAGCTGGTGCGTGACCTACATAAATATACAGGCTGGCGTGTTGCTCTGTGTTTGCGCCGTGGTCATGCTGACCTGCCAATGCCTGTGCCAAAAATGAACTTGTTTGGTTCAACCCAAGATCTGCGTGAACAGTTGCTCTATATTCAGGACAAGTTTCCTCAATCCGATCTCTATGGTGTGGGTTCCTCTGCGGGGACAGGACTGTTGGTTCGCTACTTGGGTGAAGAGGGCGAGCAAACCCCACTCAAAGCAGCCTTTGCTTTATGCCCAGGCTATAACACTGAAACCGGTTTTGCCTATGTACATCCGTTTTATAGCAAAGTCATGGCTAAAAAACTGATCAAACGTTTTATCCATCCTTATCAGGAAACCTGGCAGATTTATCCTTCATGGAAGCAATTGCTTGAGGTGAAAGACTTGTCTGAATTTGAACAGCGCTACTATGAGCTGGCAGGCTTTTCAGATTATGAAAGTTATACCAAGGCCACCAATCCAATTTATGTATTTGAAAATGTCAAAATTCCATTGATGATTTTGAATTCGGAAGATGACCCGGTCTGTCATATCCAGAATCTGGAACCGTATAAGGATGTCATTCGAGCCATGCCAAATATTGTGGTCGTCACCACTAAAAAAGGTAGCCATTGTGGCTTTTATCAGGGCTTAATGCAGACAGAATCATGGGCCACTCGTCTGATGGCAGATTATTTACTGCAACTTTCCGATACTCCAACGGCAGCTTGAAAGAGATTTTTAAACCATAAAAAACCCAGCATAAGCTGGGTTTTTTTGATGAAGGATTATATTAGTTTTCAAGTGCTGGCATAGCAGCAGCAATTGCATCTGCAACTGCATCATCTTCAGACTTATTTGCAGAAGATGAGTTGTTTTTAGGAGCGGCTGGTGTTGCTGCAGGTTTTGCAGGCTGCTCAGTGCTTGAATTTGTTTCAGCTGCAGGCGCAGGCTCTGATTGAGCAGGTTCCGGCTTTTTAACTTCACGGCGAATTTCAGTCGTAGTATTCGCAGTTTGTTCGCGCTGGATTTCAACAGCCGGTGCTGCTGGTGCTTCTTCAACCGGTTCAACTGGTGTTGATTCTAATGGTTCAACAGGCTCAAGTTGTACAGGTTCCGGAGCAACCACTTCAGATGCTGGAGTAACTTCGGTTTGTTCTTCTTCTTTTGGAGCTTCTTTTTTTACACAACCAGTCAGTGTAAGGCCAGTCAGGATCAGGGTACAGATTAAAAGTTTCTTCATCATCATTGCATCAAACAGAATAGTGTAGGGTGTGAATGTTCCTATTATAGCAGCAAAATGCAATATATAAATCATATGAACTTACTGTAATTTTTTTCAGGAATTGCTGTTAGAATAGTCAATTGTTTATTGTTCTTTGATTTGATGCGGATTGACTTTGCTTTATTGGTACAAGGTAAAGTAAAATTGCGCAACATTGCAGGCCGATTTAGGCTCGATTGTACGAGAAACCCAATGACCCATTTTATTTTCGTGACTGGTGGTGTTGTTTCATCACTAGGTAAAGGTATTTCAGCTGCTTCTGTTGCTGCACTTTTAGAAGCCCGTGGTTTAAAAGTGACCATGGTAAAAATGGATCCATACATTAATGTCGATCCAGGGACTATGAGCCCATTCCAGCACGGTGAAGTTTTTGTTACAGAAGACGGTGCTGAAACAGACTTAGACTTGGGTTACTACGAACGTTTCTTGCGTCGTGCGAAAATGACCAAACTGAATAACTTTACATCAGGCCGTGTTTACCAGGATGTTCTGAATAAAGAACGCCGTGGTGACTACCTAGGTGGTACTGTACAAGTTATTCCACACATTACTGACAACATCAAAGAACGTGTACTTCGCGCTGGCGAAGGTTATGACGTTGCGATCGTTGAGATCGGCGGTACTGTAGGTGACATTGAATCTCTCCCATTCATGGAATCTGTACGTCAGTTAATGGTTGAACTTGGTCATAAACGTACGATGCTGATGCACTTAACGTTACTCCCATACATTAAGTCTGCAGCAGAATTAAAAACCAAACCAACACAGCACTCTGTTAAAGAACTTCTGTCTATTGGTATTCAACCAGACATTTTGATCTGCCGTACTGAACATGATGTTGATGCAGATACGACGCGTAAAATTGCCTTGTTCACTAACGTAGAAGCGCGTGCAGTAGTCGTGTGTAAAGATGCACGTACGATCTACCAGATTCCACGTACTTTCTATGAACAAAATGTTGACGATTTAATCTGTGAACGTTTCGGCTATGACAATCTTCCAGAAGCAGACCTGTCTGACTGGGATAATGTGGTAGAAGCTTTACTGAATCCTGAATACACTGTTCGTGTTGCGATGGTTGGTAAATATGTTGAACTTCCGGATGCCTACAAGTCTGTGAACGAAGCACTTTTACATGCCGGTATTCAAAACCGCGTGAAAGTCCAGATCGACTATGTCAATGCTGAAGAACTTGAAAGCCAAGATGTCAATGAAGTATTGAAAGATGCGGATGCGATTCTGGTACCAGGCGGTTTTGGTGAACGTGGTACTGAAGGCAAAATGAAAGCGATTCGTTTTGCACGTGAAAACGGTGTGCCATTCTTAGGCATCTGTTTAGGTATGCAGCTTGCAGTGATCGAATATGCACGTAATGTGGCGGGTATCACTGATGCGACTTCAACAGAATTCAACCGTTCAACCAAATCTCCATTGATTGGTCTGATCACTGAATGGTTAGATGAGCGCGGTGAAGTTCAACAGCGTTCAGTAGATTCTGATCTTGGCGGTACCATGCGTCTAGGTGCACAGAAGTCTGAACTGGTACCGGGTACCAAGACTGCTGAAGTGTATGGTTCGGATGAAATTATCGAACGTCACCGTCACCGTTACGAGATGAACAACCGTTATATCCCAGTGCTGGAAGAAAAAGGCATGAAGATTTCTGGTTATTCTCCAGTGCAACACCTGGTAGAAACTGTTGAAATTCCTGCACATCCTTGGTTTATTGCAGTACAATTCCACCCGGAATTTACCAGCTCGCCACGTGATGGACATCCATTATTTGCCGGTTTCATTGATGCTGCGAAAAAACAGTACCAAAAAACTAAATAATGCGAGTTTAAGACACAACTAGGAAGTTTAAATGTCACAATTAAAACCACAAGAAATTGTACGTTTAGGCGATATACAAATGGCAAACCACTTGCCATTTGTACTATTCGGCGGCATGAACGTACTTGAGTCGAAAGACTTAGCTTTTGAAATTGCAGAGACTTATGTTGATATCTGCAAACGTTTAGATATTCCATATGTCTTTAAAGCAAGTTTTGACAAAGCCAACCGTTCAAGCCTGAACTCATTCCGTGGGCCTGGCCTGGAAAAAGGAATCGAGTGGTTAGCCGACATTAAAAAACATTTTAATGTGCCAATTATCACTGATGTACATGAGCCGTATCAGGCTGCTCCTGTGGCAGAAGTTGCTGACATTATCCAGCTACCTGCATTCTTAAGTCGTCAGACTGACCTGGTTGAAGCGATGGCAAAAACTGATGCCATTATCAACATCAAGAAAGCCCAGTTCCTTGCTCCGCACGAAATGCGCCACATTTTGCATAAGTGTCTGGAAGCAGGGAATGACAAGCTGATTCTTTGTGAGCGTGGTTCTGCTTTTGGTTACAACAATCTGGTTGTAGACATGCTGGGCTTCGACATCATGAAAGAAATGAACGTGCCAGTATTCTTTGATGTAACACATGCATTACAAACTCCAGGCGGTCGTGCTGACTCTGCCGGTGGTCGTCGTGCGCAGATTACTACACTGGCGCGTGCCGGTATGGCAACAGGTCTTGCAGGTTTGTTCCTAGAAGCTCATCCAAATCCGGATGTGGCAAAATGTGATGGTCCTTGTGCCTTGCGTTTATCTCAACTAGAACCATTCCTGGCTCAATTAAAAGAGCTGGATACTCTAGTGAAAGGATTTGAAAAATTAGATACCCATTGATGCAGTTTTAAGCATCCTGTTATTAATCAACTGAGGAATTGTTCATGAGCCAAATCGTTGACATTCGTGCACGTGAAATTTTGGACTCTCGTGGTAACCCAACCATCGAAGCAGACGTTATCCTGGCATCTGGCGTAGTTGGCCGTGCATGTGCACCATCTGGTGCTTCAACTGGTTCTCGTGAAGCTTTAGAACTTCGTGATGGCGATAAAGCACGTTACCTAGGTAAAGGTGTTAAAACTGCGGTTAACAACGTAAACACTCTGATTCGTGATGCGTTAGTGGGTAAATCAGTATTCGAACAAAAAGACATCGATAATACGATGATCGCTTTAGACGGTACTGAAAACAAAGAAAAATTAGGTGCAAACGCAACTTTGGCAGTATCTCTTGCTGCTGCGCGTGCTGCTGCTGAAGAAAAGAAAACGCCGCTTTACCAATATATCGCAGATCTTCGTGGTCAAAAGATTTTGACTATGCCTGTTCCAATGATGAACATCCTGAACGGTGGTGCTCACGCAGACAACACTGTTGATATTCAGGAATTCATGATTGAGCCTGTAGGTTTCACTTCATTCTCTGAAGCGTTACGTGCTGGTGCTGAAATCTTCCATTCTTTAAAATCAGTTTTGAAGAAACAAGGTTTGAACACTGCAGTTGGTGATGAAGGTGGTTTTGCGCCAAACCTTCGTTCTAACGAAGAAGCTATTACTGTGATCCTGTCTGCAATCGAGCAAACTGGTTACAAGGCTGGTTCTGATATTATGCTTGCGCTTGACTGTGCATCTTCAGAATTCTACAAAGATGGTCAATATATCCTGGCTGGTGAAGGCAACAAATCGTTCACAAGCAACCAGTTTGCTGACTACCTTGCAGGTCTGGTAAATCAATACCCTATCATCTCGATTGAAGATGGTCTGGACGAATCTGACTGGGAAGGTTGGTCTTACCTGACTTCTATCCTTGGCGATAAAATCCAGTTGGTGGGTGATGACCTGTTCGTTACGAATCCTAAGATTCTTCAACGCGGTATCAACGAGAAAGTAGGTAACTCAATCCTGATCAAGTACAACCAGATCGGTACATTGACTGAAACTTTAGATGCAATCTACCTTGCGAAAGCAAATGGTTACTCTACTGTAATCTCTCACCGTTCAGGCGAAACTGAAGATTCTACTATTGCAGATCTTGCAGTAGGTACAGCAGCAGGTCAAATCAAGACTGGTTCACTTTGCCGTTCTGACCGTGTAGCGAAATATAACCAATTACTTCGTATCGAAGAATTGACTCAAGCTGCATATCGCGGTAAAGCTGAGTTCAAAGGTTTGAACTAAGCGACTTATGTCAATGTTAAATGTATTCGACTCCTTGATGAGTAAAGTACTGTTGGGCCTTGCGATCGTTTTGATCGCAGGGTTTCAATATTTATACTGGTTCGGTGAGGGTGGTTATAATGACCATCAGGCATTGACCCAGAAAATTCAGCAACAAGTAGAATTGAATGAAGAACTGAAAGAACGTAATCGCGTTCTGGCCGCAGAAGTTTATGATTTGAAGAATGGTATTGAAGCCATCGAAGAGCATGCCCGTCTCGATCTAGGTTTGATCAAGCCGCATGAAACCTTTGTGCAAATGAGCACTATTAGTACTCAATATAAACCGATTTATCTTAATCCGAATAAAGTAGACCTGAGAACCAATGAATCAGCTGATGTTCCAACAACACCATAAATTGTGGGTCATTTTACCAGCTGCAGGTTCCGGTAGCCGATTTTCCAAAACCGAACTTAAACAATACCAGATGATTCAGGAACGGACCGTTCTTGAACACACGGTTTCCCGTCTGAATCAATTGCCATTAGCAGGTTATGTCCTTGCGATTGGTGCACAGGATGATGTTGCCAAGACTCTGCCACTTTCTCATCTGGATAAAGCACATTTTTGCTTGGGCGGTGCAGAGCGCGTCAACTCTGTACTAAATGCCTTGGAATATTTATCTGAGATTGCTTCAGAAGAGGATTGGGTTTTGGTGCATGATGCAGCCCGTCCTTGTGTGAGTCAAAGCTCCCTGATTGATCTGGTCAATACAGCAATTCAAACTGATCAGGCTGCGATTCTGGCCATTCCGGTACGAGATACCTTAAAACGTGTCGTAAAGGATCATGGTATTGAAATGACAGTAGATCGTTCGACATTATGGCAGGCGCAAACACCACAAATGGCGAAACTTGGAACTTTGAAGCGTGCGATTCAGCAGGCACTCGCAGATGGTGCTACCATTACCGATGAAGCCAGTGCACTGGAACATATAGATGAACCCGTCCAAGTAGTACAGGGGCGTTCCGATAATATTAAAATTACCTATCCAGATGATCTGGAACTGGCGAAGTTGATTCTGGCTGTCCAGCGCTAAATATATTGCAATAAAAATGGAATAAATCGGTCAATGGCGATTTATTCCGGAGCACTTTAACTTATAATTTTGCCATCATGAATTTTCTACCCGTGGGCCAATGATCCCTTCACAGCAGTATCGTTTTTTGCGGCAGTCCGCACGCGATGGTCGTAGTATTAATCCCCAGAATGCCTCCCGATGGACCAAGTTGCACCTTGATCCATGGCTGCTTTGTTTCCTGATTTTAAATGCGATCTTGGGTCTGATGGTGGTTTACAGTGCCACCTCTGAAGATTCGGGGATGGTGATTCGCCAGGCGATCAGTTTTGGTGTGGGTTTTGTGGTAATGTTTATCTGTGCCCAAGTACCACCCAAGGTCTATCAGGCTGCCAGTCCATATTTTTATATGTTCGGTATCTTTATGCTGCTGCTGGTCTTTGTGATTGGTGAAAAGCGTCTGGGGGCAACCCGCTGGATTACGTTGCCGGGTGTGGGGAGTATGCAGCCGAGTGAGGTGATGAAGTTTGCCATGCCACTGATGATGGCCTGGTACTTTGCCCGTAAACCTTTCCCGCCAAAATTTCTAGATATTGTGGGCGCCTTGGTGATTTTAGGCGTACCTTTTGTACTGGTGGCATTACAACCCGATCTAAATATCGGTCTGGTGATTCCCGGGATTTTTGTACTGTTCCTGAGTGGCATGTCATGGCGTCTAATTGCTGGAGCCTTTGCTGCTTTGGCCGTTGCAGTGCCGCTACTGTGGATGTTCTTGTTGCAGGAATATCAAAAGAAACGGATTTTGACTTTATTCGATCCAGAATCAGATGCCTTGGGCGCAGGCTGGAATATTATCCAGTCCAAAATTGCCATCGGTTCGGGTGGGGTTATGGGGAAAGGCTATTCGCAAGGCACCCAGTCTCATCTAGGTTATCTGCCTGAACATCATACCGACTTCATCATGTCGACTTATGCCGAAGAATTTGGTTTTATCGGGGTGTTTCTGCTATTCAGCCTGTTTACGGCCATTATTATTCGCTGTCTGATTATTGGCATGAATAGCTTTCATAACTTTGGCCGTTTGTATGCCGGTGCGATCGGACTGACTTTCTTTTTCTTCGTGTTTTTAAACTCAGGCATGGTCAGTGGGATTTTACCTGTAACGGGTGACCCTTTGCCATTGATGAGTTATGGTGGTACAGCCGTAATTTCCATGTTGGCAGGGATGGGTATTGTGATGTCAATTCATACTCATCGGTAGAAAATTCAATGAAGTAAGTTTTCAAAGCCGGACCAGTTCTGGCTTTTTTATTGCTCGTATTTATTAAAAGTAGCTTTATGCTATAAATATTCAATAACTTAGATAAATCGTATGTAATTTTTATTGTTGAGGGGAAAATGCATAAATTAATTATAGCCATTGGAATTTTGGGCTTATCTGTTTCAGCTTGGGCCAAACCACTGAGTCAGGCTGAATTTAAGGCGCAAACCAAACAAAAATATGATGAGTTAGAGCTAAAACTTGCCGTGTTGAACTCATCGGTAGACCGACGTGAGCATCCTGCACTTATGATTGCTAAAGCCTGTGAATATGCAACCGGTTTAAAGCAGTTAAAGTATCTATCAGAACAGAATCTGCATCTTGCGACAGCGCAGGATGAATTCCGGTTTGTGAGTACACTGGATAATCAGTTTACTCAATCCCTTCAGGATTTGGGAACTACCTATGAAACAGGCTGTGTTTCACAAAAGAAATAAAGAACAAAAAGCCCTCAAATGAGGGCTTTGTTTTTGGCTGTTTAATACCTAATTAAGAAACCAGGTGTAATAACCCCATAGCATTAACGGCCAAGCCAGAAACGGACTAAATAGCCATTTCCAGAACCAGTGCTGAGGGATAAAGCCAACCCCGTGAATAAAACCGCCTGAAATGCCGATCATGATAAACATCATGGCGCGGTGGCTATATTCCCCGTTGGCATCCAGCATTGCAGCAGGATGAACCAGCAACACCGCTGCGAGTGGAAAAGCCAATAGGCAAGAAATCACCATTGCAAAAGGGTTAGATTTTTTTTCTATCTTTACTTGTTCAACTGCAGCGTCTGTCATCTCTTATTTCTCATCCAGGTCTTGATGATTTTCAATATATAGTGCACTGAGTACACCAGCGAAACAGGCCATCAAAATGCCGAGAATCCATGCGAAATACCACATAATTTTATCTCCTAAGACACAGCCTTAGTACAGGCTGTGTGAATTCTCTTGAATATGTTTTTTGGTAATCACGCCCCACATCTTGTAGTAACACCAAGTGGTGTAGCACAGAATCAGTGGAACGAAGATGCATGCAGCCACAGTCATCACAGTTAAGGTATTTTGGCTGGAGACCGCATCCCACATGGTTAAGCTTGCAACCGGATTAATGCTTGAAGGCATCAGGAATGGGAACAGGGCAAAACCGGCAGTCAAAATTGCACCGATCACTGCCAGGGATGAACCCAGGAAGCTCAGGCCTGCTTTATTTTTACCTGCTGCCAGTACAATGATCAAGCCACCCAAAATGCCGGCAATTGGAGCAGCCATTGTGATTGGATAAGTCGAATAGTTGTTCATCCAGCCTGGATTGGCATTGGTCATCACTTCTTTGGCAAGCGGGTTGGCAACACCATTGGTATCAAAAGGTGTAACCAGGGTGTAGCCTTGAATACCACCAAAGTACAGCCAAGCGCCTGCAGCCAGGAAAGCTACCAGATAAACAATCCCCATGATTTTGGTTGCTTTGGCAGAACGTTCACGTAAATCGCCATCTGTACGTAGCATCAACCATGCACCACCGTGTGCACACAGCATAGATAAGCTGACAACACCACATACCAGTGCAAATGGATTGAGCAGGGCAAAGAAGCTGCCAGAATAAGTCGAACGAACTGTTTCGTCTAATGTAAATGGAACACCCAGGAACATATTGCCGAATGCGACACCGAAAACCAGTGCAGGCACAGCACCACCAACTGCTAGGCCCCAATCCCAAGCATTACGCCATTTGGTATTTTCCAGTTTGGAGCGATAGTCGAATCCTACTGGACGCAGGAATAAGGCGAACAGAACAAGCAGAAGTGCCCAGTACATACCAGAAAAGGCAGTTGCATAAACCATTGGCCAGGCAGCAAACAGGGCACCACCCGCAGTAATAAACCAGACCTGGTTACCATCCCAATGCGGGGCAATCGTATTGATTGCCGCACGACGTTCTTCATCATTCTGACCCACGAATGGCATGATCGCCATGGAGCCCATATCAAAGCCATCAGTCAGGGCGAAACCAATCAGCAAGACGCCAACCAGTACCCACCAGATTATTTTGAGTAATTCATATTCGATCATGCTTGAGCCTCCTCATTTGCCTTTTTTGCAGCTTCAAGTTTCTCGAAGTGGTATTTACCAGTATGTAGAGAACTTGGGCCAAGGCGTGAGAATTTAATCATTAAGTACATTTCAATGATCAGCAGTACAGTGTAGAACGCTGCTAATGCAATGATTGAACCCCATACATCGCCTGTGCTTAAGCTTGAAGTCGATAAATGTGTAGGCAGAACCTCACCAATAGTCCAAGGTTGACGACCTACTTCAGCAACAAACCAGCCAGTTTGTGCCGCAATCCATGGAAGTGGTAGTGCAAATAATGCAAATTTTAATAACCAAGGTTTGTTTTCTGCATTGCGTTTAGCCACCGCAAAAGTTGCAAGAACAAATAGAACCAGCATCAGGAAGCCAGAAGCGACCATGGCACGAAATGCCCAGAACAGGCTTGGTACATGTGGAATAGTATCTTTTGCTGCTGCCTTAATTTGCTCGTCAGAAGCATCTACAACATTTGCAGTATATTTTTTCAGAAGCAGACCGTAGCCCAAATCTTTTTGAGTTTCTGCAAATGCAGCTTTCAGCTCAGGAGACTGATCACCAGCACGTAGTTTTTCCAGTTGTTCATAAGCCACCATACCGTTTCGGATACGACCTTCATGTTCAACCAGCAGATCTTTAATACCGGTAACAGGCGTATCTACAGAACGTGTAGCGATAATCCCCATAACATAAGGAATTTTCACAGCATAATCGGTAGACATGGTTTCTTTATTTGGGAAGCCAAATAAAGTAAATGCTGCAGGTGCTGGTTCAGTTTCCCATTCTGCTTCAATCGCAGCCAGTTTGGTTTTCTGTACATCACCAATTTCATAACCAGACTCATCGCCCAGCAGGATCACAGAAAGAGTTGACGCTAAGCCGAAAATGGCAGCAATCGCAAATGAACGGCGTGCAAATGGCAAGTCACGTTTTTTCAGCATATAGTAACTTGAAATCGCCAGTACGAAGATGGCACCAGTCACATAACCTGCAGAAACAGTATGTACGAATTTAACCTGTGCAACCGGGTTAAAGATCAGTGCTGCAAAGTCCACCATTTCCATACGCATGGTTTCATAGTTGAATGCTGAACCAACCGGGTTTTGCATCCAGCCATTGGCAACCAGAATCCACAGTGCAGACATGTTAGATCCCAGTGCAACTAACCAGGTCACGCCCAGATGCTGTACTTTGGATAAACGGTCCCAACCGAAGAAGAATAAACCAATGAAAGTAGATTCAAGGAAGAAGGCCATCAAACCTTCAATAGCCAATGGTGCACCGAAAATATCACCCACATAATGCGAATAATATGCCCAGTTGGTTCCGAACTGGAACTCCATGGTCAAGCCTGTGGTTACCCCTAAGGCAAAGTTAATCCCGAACAGTTTTCCCCAAAACTTAGTCATGTCCTTGTAAATTTCTTTGCCGGAAATCACATAGGTGGTTTCCATAATGGCAAGCAGAAATGCCAGGCCTAAGGTCAGTGGAACAAAAATAAAGTGATACATCGCGGTCATAGCGAACTGGAACCGCGAAAGATCGACCACGCTTTCAGAAATCATCAACGTGTCTCCTTGATTTGGGAAGGATTGCCGGCGATACGCTCGGCGACTTGAGTGTCAAAATCTTTTGGAATAGTAGGCGCATCAAACCAAATATTTTTAATTACCAGAAGTAGAATGATCTTGATAATTAAAATCGCAGTAATCTCTCTTACTGTTTTTTGGTTTAAATTTTTAGAAACTAAGCTCATGTGAACAAGCCTATTATGTGGTTTGTTATATATTATTAATCGATTGTAACTAAAAAATAAATAGACCAAATAGTTTAAATAAATATATATTTATAAGTTATTGAAAATATTAATAATATTTAATTAAAAGTTTGATAATTATTCTAAATATTTGTGATTATTTTTTTGTAACAATAGATTATTTAAATCTGATTAAAATGGTTGGAATTTATTTTTCAAGTATATTAATCCTGATTATTTTGCTGGGGTTTTTATTCAGTTTTTATTCTAATTAACCCGAATCCTGCTTAAGCCGATGACTTCATAATTTGAATTGTTGGCTTATTTTTATGGATCAGTTGATATGCACACAAGGACGCGTAAATCCCTCCTAGAAATCCATGAACACTACGTGCTT